>JANMFT010000120.1:0-5114 GCA_031374255.1 Limoniibacter sp.
GGCGGATCGTCTTCCATCAACGGCATGGTCTATGTGCGCGGGCATGCGGACGACTTTGACTATTGGGAGAGCCAAGGCGCTAAAGGTTGGGGCGCGGCCGGCGTGCAGCCCTATTTTCAGCGCATGGAAAACTGGCACGGCGGCGCGGAAGTGCAAGATGCCGCTTCGCGTGCGCTGCGTGGCACAAAAGGCCCGATGCATGTGACACGCGGCAAGCGCATCAACCCGCTTTATAACGCTTTTATCAAAGCTGGTTCGGAAGCGGGTTACAAGTTGACTGACGATTACAATGGCAATGATCAGGAAGGTTTTGGCGCGCTGGAAATGACAGTGCATAAGGGGCGTCGCTGGTCGGTTGCCAATGCATACTTAAGGCCCGCCTTGCGCCGCCCGAATTGCCAGATCGTGAATGCGCTGGCGCGGCGCGTGATGTTTGAGGGCAAACGCGCTGTGGGCGTTGAAGTCAAACGCAACGGCCAGATCGAACTGATTAAGGCGAGGCGCGAAGTGATTTTGTCAGCATCGTCGATCAATTCACCGAAGATTTTACTTAATTCAGGGATTGGGCCGGCAGCAGAGTTGCAGGCATTGGGCATTCCTGTGGTCGCTGACAGGGCAGGGGTTGGCAAAAATTTGCAAGACCATCTGGAAGTTTATGTGCAGGCCAAATGCTTGCAACCGATTACGCTGTATAAACACTGGAACATTTTTTCAAAAGCTTGGATTGGCGCAAATTGGCTGTTTTTGAAACGCGGCCTCGGCACGACCAACCATTTTGAGGCAGGCGCGTTTTTAAAGTCTAAGCCCGACGTGGCTTACCCTGATGTGCAGTTTCATTTCATTCCGTTCGCGGTACGCTATGACGGGCAGGCGGCGGCGGGCGGCCATGGGTTTCAAATTCACACAGGGCCGATGCGCTCCAAATCTCGCGGGTCAGTGACACTGCGGTCAAATGATCCTGAAGCTGCGCCAAAAATTCTATTTAATTATATGAGCCATGAGGATGATTTTCTCGAGTTCCGTGCGGCCATCCGCGCGGCGGTAAATGTGTTTCACCAACCCGCGATGAAGGCTTTTACAGGCGAAATGATCCAGCCGCTTAAGTCTGAGATGGATGATGCGGGTCTGGATGCGTTTATCCGCGAACACGCCGAAAGCGCCTACCATCCGTGCGGCACATGCCGGATGGGCGCGGCGGATGACCCACTCGCGGTGGTTGACCCTGAATTGAAGGTGATTGGCGTTGACGGGCTGCGCGTTGCGGACAGCTCAATTTTCCCGCGCGTGACCTATGGCAACCTTAATGCACCATCGATCATGACGGGGGAAAAGGCAGCGGATTTGGTGTTGGGTAGAGGTTAAAGAGTTTCTATTCTTCGGGGTTTTACTCTTCAAATTGATGGCTTGGCTTACCCCCACCCTTTATCCCTCCCCACAAGGGGTAGGGGAACTTTAACATTCCGCCTCATTCTTTGAGGTTAGCATCAAGAACGAAATCAACAGAACGTAATGCGATGCATGGATCCCCCTCCCCCTTGTGGGGAGGGATAGAGGGTGGGGGTAGGATAAGGCCCTGAGCTTCAGCCCTAATTCAGCGGAATGTCATTCCCGCCTTTGCCAGCCTGATAGTCTACCGACAAACTATCATAGGCTCTCAGTAGCGCAGCAATTTGCCCCGCCCGACTATCATCTGCATTTTTGCGTATGGAATGCGCTGACCAGAATGCATTGTTGTGTGCGTAGCCGCCGGGTTCGAGTTTGAAGACCTCTTTTAAGATTTTCAAATCATGCGGAATTGAAAAAGCATCGCGGCTGTCTTCATGGCTAAAGAAGTACCAGAAATTATCAAACCCTGCCCACGTGATAGCCGACATGCAAAGCGAACACGGCTCGTGAGTAGAGATAAAATACATATCTTTTGCGGTGGGGCGCTCGGCGGCGGGCAGTTCATAAAAGCGTTTGAGCACATGCATTTCGCCATGCCAAAGCGGGTTTTCAGTCTCATTGTTGGTTTCAGCCAGCACGAGCGACAGATCTGATTTTAATACCAATGCTGCACCGAATATTTTATTGCCTGCTGCAACGCCTTTGCGGGTAAGCGGTAGCACATCGTGTTCGATCACATCTAGAAAGCGTGCGGCAAGGTTGGCTGAGGCTGTCATTATGTTTCCTCAAGTGTGATCAGGAATGGCGTTCCATACGTGAATTCTTCCAAATTTACGCCGTCTCCGCCGCGGTCTATCACGATAAAATCCTGTGGTTCACCGATGGGTGTTAAAACGGCGTGCCACTGGCCAGCTGGGTAATTCACGCCTTGATTGCCTCTGGCGAGAAACGCCTCAGGCTCAATTGGTTTGCCATTCAAATCACGTGCAACAATTACCAGCCATGGCTTGCCGCCGAGCGGGTAAAACGCTTGGCTGCCCAAAGGGTGGCGCTCGACAAGAGATAATGTCAGCGGCAACTCATAAGGCTGGCCGCGAAACAGTGACACCAAAACGCGGGCATTTGGGCCATTGGCTTCGACCTTGGCAAGATCGTGGAAGCGCCCGGTTTTGCCGTTGTTGATTGGAAAGTGCGTTGCGCGATCCATCTCAATCACGTCGCCATATGCTTTGAAGTTGGCGCGCGTGAGCGGTTTGACGATGATGGTTTTCATCAGCGGGAAAAGCTCAATTTGGGAAGCCGATTGACGTCCTTATAAAGCAAATAGCGGAACGGGCCGGGGCCGCCCGCATAACAGGCCTGCGGGCAAAAGGCGCGCAGCCACATAAAATCACCGGCTTCCACCTCCACCCAATCATTGTTCAACCGGTAAACGGCTTTGCCCTCCAGCACGTAAAGGCCATGCTCCATGACATGGGTTTCGGCAAACGGGATAACCCCACCCGGCTGAAACGTCACAATATTGACATGCATATCATGGCGCAAATCTTGGGGATCAACAAAACGCGTGGTCGCCCATGCACCGTTGGTGTCGGGCATCGGATTGGAAATGTGATCGCGGTCGGAGGTGACGAAAGGCTCAGGCGCGGCAAGGCCCGATGCAGGTTCGTAGGCTTTACGGATCCAGTGAAATTTAGCGGGTTTCGGATGACGGTTTTTAACGGTGAAGCTCAAACCGGCAGGCAGATAAGCATAGCCGCCCTCTGACAATAAATGCGTCATGCCGTTAAAACTAAGTTCGATTGCGCCTTCGACTACGAAGATCACGCATTGTGCCTGCGCTTCATTTTCGGGCGCGTCGCTGCCGCCACCTTGGGCAACTTCCATGATAATCTGGCTGAAGGTTTCGGCAAAACCAGATAATGGCCGAGCCAAGACCCAGCCGCGTGTGCGTGTCCAGCCCGGAAAGAAGCTGGTCACAATATCCGTCATCACACCTTTAGGTATGACAGCATAACTCTCCGTGAAAATGGCCCGGCCTGTGAGAAGCTGGCTCTGTGGCGGCAGGCCGCCGGTTGGGGCGTAATAGTTCCCACTCATGCTAGTCCTCCCCAAAAAGCGTTTTTAGCCGCAGCAAAGCGATTTTTTCAACCTCGGCTTCTGCTGTGGCACGTTCAGCTTCCACCTCGTTTTGCAACCGAGCTTCAAACGCGTTTAAGATTTCAGCTTTAGTTTTGCCTTTAACCGCCATAATAAACGGAAAGCCGAAACTTTGCTTATAAGTGTCGTTCAGCGTTTCAAAGTAGCTGCGCTCATCATCGGTTAGTGCATCCAAACCGGCGGAGGCCTGCTCGACGGCGGAGTCAGCGGTGAGGCGTTTGGCGGCGGCAAGTTTGCCTGCCAAATCAGGGTGGGCGTTCAGCACACCGAGACGCTCGGCATCAGATCCGGCACGAAAACTTGCAACCATCGTCTTGTGCAAATCGGCGGCGCTGGCAGCCGTTGCAGTGGTCGAAAAACTGCGCGCGGCCACCCAAGGCGAATGCTCAAACACGCTGCCGAAGCGCTGCATGAATTCGTCCTGATCAAAGGCATTTGCCAGATCTGGCAAATCCGGAACCGGCGCATCGAGCGTTGGTTTCTGGTGCGGGTGGTGCTGGTGCCAATGTTGCGCGATTTGCAGGCGCGTTGCAAACCAAACGCCTTCATGCCCGCGTGCATAATCCATAAAACGCTGGAGCGCGGCGGCTCGGCCCGGGCGGCCTACCAAACGGCAGTGCAGGCCAATCGACATCATCTTGGCTGCGCCTGCCTGCCCTTCCGCATAAAGTGTGTCGAACGTATCTTTAAGATAGGCATAAAACTGTTCGCCGGAATTAAAACCCTGTAGCGTGGCAAAGCGCATATCATTGCAATCGAGCATATAGGGAACGATGAGTTGCAACCTGCCGCTGATCTCCACCCAATAGGGCAGGTCATCGGCATAGCTGTCGGCGATATAGTCAAAATCGCCCGCTTCTGCCGCCAGCCGCACCGTGTTCATCGAACAGCGTCCTGTGTACCAGCCGCGCGGAGCCGAACCAGTGATCGCGGTATGGCGCAGTATAGAGTCTTGGATTTGCGAGCGCTCTTCAGCCTCGTTCATGTCTTTGTGCTCAACCCATTTCAGCCCGTGGCTGGCGATTTCCCATCCGGCATCCATCATGGCGCGGGTTTGATCGGGGGAGCGTTCAAGCGCAGTGGTGACGCCGAAAACCGTCGCCGGAATTTGCGCCGCCGTAAACATGCGGTGCAGCCGCCAGAAACCGGCGCGTGCGCCATATTCGTAAATCGACTCCATGTTCCAATGGCGCTGGCCCACCCACGCTTGAGCCCCCACGATTTCGGATAGAAACGCTTCAGATGCAGCATCGCCATGCAGGATATTATTCTCGCCGCCCTCTTCATAATTTATCACAAATTGCACCGCGATACGGGCATGGCCTGTTCCATCCATATCCGGCCAATTTGGGTCTGGCGGGGTGGCACCGTAGCCAATCATATCGCGCGGATAATGTGTCATGTGGTTCGCCCTGATTTGCAAAGACCATAGACTTGGGCAGGCTGGTTTGAAAAGCGATAAGCGACAAGATGGTTTCCATTGCGGGCAGCGGGCTGGCGGCTTAAACCGGCTGACAAATCAGGAGCAGATGATGGCCGGAAAACTCACCACCCATGTATTGGATACC
>JANMFT010000193.1:0-4550 GCA_031374255.1 Limoniibacter sp.
TACTGGACGTTGCACTGCGTGCTCGTAAAACGCCACGAAGACCGCGTGGTGTTTGACGAAACCTTCCGGCTGTTCTGGAAATCGCGCGAGTTGGTTGAAAAATTGCTCGCGATGTTCTCGCCTGTAGCCCCTGACACCCGCGAAAAACAGAAAAAGCGGGCCGGGGAAAACCGGGCAGAAGACGCCCTGTTTTCAGGCCACGAAAAAAAACAAGAACCGGAATATGTGCCGGAAATTGACGTCGACGCGCGGTTTACAGTTTCCGAGCGCGAGGTACTGCGCGACAAAGACTTTGCGCAAATGAGCGCCAAGGAGATTGCGGCAGCCAAACGCGCCATCCTCGAATTGGCTTTGCCATTTGACGAGGTTACAACGCGCCGGTTCACACCGCACAATTCCGGCCGCCGAGTTGACCCCCGCGCGACCATGCGGGCGGCTATGCGCAATGGCGGCGATATCATCTTGCCCCTTTTTAAGGCTCCCAAAACCGTGCACCCGCCTTTGGTAGTGATCGCAGATATTTCCGGCTCTATGAGCCAATATAGCCGCATGTTTTTGCATTTTATGCATGCGATGATGGAGAAACGCCGCCGGGTGCACTCGTTTGTGTTTGGCACGCGCCTAACCAATCTGTCACGCCAACTCGCCCGCCGCGACCCCGACGAAGCGCTGGATTTGTGCGCAGGTATGGTGCGTGATTGGTCGGGCGGCACACGAATTGGCGAGACACTGAAAGAATTTAACTTGAAATGGTCGCGCCGCGTGTTGTCTCAGGGTGCAGTGGTCATTCTAATCACTGACGGGCTTGAACGTGATGATACCGAAGAGCTTGCGCGGCAGGCAGACCGGCTCAACAAATCCTGTCGCCGCTTGATTTGGCTGAACCCGCTTTTGCGCTATGATGGTTTTGAAGCCAAAGCGCGCGGGGTGAAAGCATTGTTGCCATTTGTCGATGAGTTTCGCCCGTCGCACTCGCTTAACGCGCTGCAAGATTTGTGTTTTGCGCTGTCAGCCAATCGCCCGCTGCGGCAACACGATCCGCGCCAATGGCTTCGTGGCGCAGCTTAAGGAATGGATGATGCAAGAAAATTCCCAAGATCCACTATTTATTGCTGAAGTCTGGATGAAATCCGGCAAAGAAGTGGCCATCGCCACCGTCATTGAAACATGGGGCTCCGCACCGCGAGGGATAGGCAGCCATTTGGTCATTGACGAAGACGGTAACTTCCATGGCTCTGTTTCCGGCGGCTGCGTTGAAGGCGATGTTATCACCGAGGCGATGGATGTGATTGCATCTGGTGAACCCAAAACGCTGGAATTTGGCGTTGCCGACGAAACCGCATGGCGTGTCGGCCTGTCATGCGGCGGGCGCATCAAAGTTTACGTTGAACGGGTTGGCTGATGGACCCGTTTGCGCTCAAAAAACTCAACGCCGCGCGCCGCGCCCGAAAGGCCGCTGTGCTGCTGACAGA
The DNA here is from genome assembly GCA_031374255.1 of Limoniibacter sp. Lineage (GTDB taxonomy): Bacteria > Pseudomonadota > Alphaproteobacteria > Rhizobiales > Rhizobiaceae > JALOTE01. The sequence goes on from JANMFT010000193.1 coordinate 1,473, forward strand.
TTTGGGCGATGGCCGGGATCGTGTGATTGAAGAGGGTGACCCCGTTGCAGGTGGTCTGGGCGAAGCGATAGGCCGCGCGTTTCGGACAGGCAAGGCCGAGCAGTCGACAATTGAAGGCCGGACATTTTTTATCAATCCGCATGTGCCCGAACCGCGCATGGTTATTATTGGTGCTGTGCATATTTCACAAATATTAGCCCCTATGGCACGTCTGGCGGGCTTTGAAATCGTGATTATCGATCCCCGCACGGCCTTTGCAACCAATGAGCGTTTCGGCGGTTTCACGCTACATGCCGAATGGCCGGATGTCATTTTGAAATCCGAACCGCTTGACCGCCACACAGCTTTAGTTGCCGTAACGCATGACCCTAAAATCGACGATGGCCCAATTTTAGCGGCGCTAGAGGCCAATTGCATTTACATTGGTGCGCTGGGCAGCCGCAAAACCCAAGGCGCACGTGTTGAACGCTTGCTTGCCGCTGGCGCAAAATCCCACGACATCAATCGTATCAAAGCGCCAATTGGTCTGAATATTGGTGCCACCGGCCCTGCAGAAATTGCGGTGGCAATATTGGCAGAAGTCATTGCCGCATTCCGTTTGCGTGAAGATCAATCGTGAAATTCGGCGCTGTGCCCGTTGTTGATGCTGTAGGTTGCATATTGGCACATGGTGTTGCTCTCGATGTAGGCCGTTTTTCAAAAGGCCGTGTACTCAGTGCAGAAGACATCCAAGCCTTGGCAAAAGCCGGCATAACAGATGTGTTTGTTGCGAAACTTGGCGCAAAAGATATTCCGGAAAATGAAGCTGCGGCTAAAATTGGTGCTGCGCTTGCCACCAAAACAATTTCCGCAAAAGTAGCATCAACCGGGCGTGTTAATCTGCATACAGCAACAGCAGGGCTGCTGACATTAAAGACAAAAATTATCAATCATATTAATGGAATAGAGCCGTCGATTACAGTTGCAACATTATCGAATTTTTCGGTTTGTCAGGCCGGCGCTATGGTGGCGACAGTGAAGATTATTCCATTTGCCGCACCCAGAAAAAGCGTCGATAAAGCGGTTGAATTTGCGCTGCAAGGCGCGCTTGCACTTCACCCGTTTAAACCGCTTAAAGTAGGCCTTATCCAGACGACACTTCCGCAAACCAAAGATTCTGTGCTTGAAAAGACGGCTGATGTTACGCGCCAACGCATAACAGGTTTCGGCGGCACAATAAACGTTGCCGCCCATTGCAACCATAATGCAGATACCTTGGCCGAGACACTGCATTCCATGCTTGGGCTTGATATGTTGATCGTGTTTGGCGCCTCTGCTGTGTGCGATGATGAAGATGTCATCCCGGCAGCCATACGGCTGATTGGCGGTAAAGTAATCCGTGTTGGAATGCCGGTTGATCCGGGCAATTTGTTGGTGCTTGGCAAAAAGGGCAAAACCATAATTCTTGGTGCGCCGGGCTGCGCGCGCTCACCCAAAGAAAACGGCTTTGATTGGGTGCTGGCGCGGCTATTCGCCGGGCTGAACGTAGAGCCCCGCGATATTATTGAAATGGGTGTTGGTGGATTGTTGATGGAAATCCCGACGCGGCCAAGTCCGCGCAGCGTCAAACAAGGCCCGCGCAGCGCTAATGAAAGCCCGCGCAATGCGGCAAGTTCAGACAATGACTAAGGTCGCGGCCCTATTGATGGCCGCGGGCAATTCCCGCCGGATGGGCGGGCCGAATAAGTTGCTGATGCCATTTAGCGGCAAGCCACTTCTGAGTTATGGAGTTGACGCGATTGACGCTGCAAATTTTGTGGAGCGCATTCTCGTAACTGGTCGCGATCATCAGGAAATTCAAAAACTCGCGCCAGATTTTAGTGTTGTCCACAACCCGCTATTCCAGCAAGGGTTTGGCACATCGCTCGCTGCCGGTTTTTCTGAGTTGATCAAAATTGACGACATTGATGGTGGTTTGGTCATGCTGGCAGACATGCCACTCATCACCGGTACCCAGCTCAATCAACTGATTGATGCCTTTGATGGCACCTCAATTGGTCGGGCAGCGCATCAAGGCGCGCCGGGAAATCCGGTTATTCTGCCAAGGGTGTTGTTTGCGAATTTGGCTGAACTCGACGGCGAACAAAGCGGGCAGGCGATCATAAAAGCATCCGGTTTGCCGGTGCGTTTGGTTGAGATAGGCTTAGCTGCAATTGCCGATATCGATACGCCAGAAGCGCTTGCCGCGCTTCAGGAGGCAGTTTTATGACGTTTGGTCTTGGCTTCCTTTTGGCAGCGGTCAGAGCAATACAGTACCGCGTCCCAATTTTTCGCCCACGCTTTGCGCCACACCATGGGTTTCAAACAATGGGCGCAGTTTTTTTGCGGCAAGTCGCCTTTTTTAATCATCTTGGCCATAGATTTGTATGTGCCACAAAACGATACAGTTTCAAGGTGTTAGTGCTGCTTATTGCAATGTCCACAGCGTCTGTTGCCCAAACGGTCACGCCACATAAAGATGCCGAGTTTGCATGGCCCGGTGTGATTTCCGGCTCGTGGGAAGCAGGGTTTGTCACCGTCGATTATAATGAACTACGCGATATTAACGGCCGCGACGAAATCCCCGAAAAGCGTGCAGGGAAAAACTATGTCGATTTAAGTGTTCGTCGCGCCCAGGAAGATTTGATCATTCCCACAATTGTCGGCGACGTAAAAGTCATCGCTACCGGCCAATCCAAAGCCGCGCGATTTGTCGTGATCTATATCCACGGGCAGGGCGGTTCACGGTTACAAGGTGCGGATGATTTTACCTTTGGCGGCAATTTCAACCGGCTTAAAAACTTGGTCGCGCGTTCAAGTGGATTGTATTTATCGGCTGATTTTACTGATTTTGGCGAAAAAGGTCTGGCGGAAATAACAGCATTGATTGGCCGCGCCCGCGGGGGTGCTGCGCCAAATGCCCCGCTGATTGTGGCCTGTGCCAGCCAAGGCGGCGCGATTTGTAACGGTTTGGCGCTTTCGCCAGTGGGCGGCACTTTAAGCGGCTTGCTGTTTTTGGGGGCCTCGCCCGATGGCCGCCTGCTGCAATCAGATGCTTGG
>JANMFT010000212.1:0-3459 GCA_031374255.1 Limoniibacter sp.
GCAGGCCGGTAACTTCGAAACCGTTATCAGAGACGCACTCGAGCAGGTCGCCGCCGGTGCAACAATGCTGGACGTGAATGCCGGCGTGACCTCGGTCAATCCCAATGAAACCGAGCCCGGCTTGCTGGTACAAACCTTGCAAATCGTTCAAGATTTGGTCGATGTGCCATTGTCAATCGATTCATCCGTCAGCGCCGCCATTGAGGCCGCGTTGAAAGTTGCCAAAGGCCGCCCGCTGGTCAATTCAGTCACCGGCGAGGAAGAAAAACTCGAAGCCATTTTGCCGCTTTGCAAAAAATATGACGTCCCCGTTGTTGCCATTTCCAACGATGAGACCGGCATTTCTATGGACCCTGACGTGCGCTTTGCCGTAGCCAAACGCATCGTCGAACGCGCTTGGGATCATGGCATCAAGCCGCATGACATTGTGGTTGACCCATTGGTGATGCCGATTGGCGCATTGGGTGATGCAGGCCGTCAAGTGTTTGCACTGCTTTACCGCTTGCGTAACGAACTCAAAGTCAACACCACCTGCGGCCTGTCCAACGTGTCGTTCGGCCTGCCCCACCGCCACGGCATCAACGCCGGGTTTATTCCAATGGTGATTGGCGCTGGCATGACATCCGCCATCATGAACCCGTGCCGCCCGCAGGAAATGGAAGCTGTCCGCGCAGCCAATGTGCTCAACGGCACTGACCCGTCATGTGAGCAATGGATCCGCACCTACCGTGATTATGCGCCTGTTGCGCCGGGCCAAATTGCTGTGCCAACCGCTGCTCCAGCAGCAGGTGGCCGCCGCGGCGGACGCAGTGCGCGGGTTGGCGCATAAATCCATGAGAAAAACCAAGGCTGCCATAAAAGACATTGGGGTTTTTGCGCCATTGGTGATTGCACAGCGTATGTCGCGAATGATGCTGCCGGAATCTATGCGCACGGCTGCCGATAAGGCTGAAGATACGCGCATGGTCGCAGAAAAAACCAAGGCGGCTGCAGATGGCGTAGTGGCGATGCAAACCGAAATGGCATCACAAATGATGTCCGCATGGATGGGCATGGCGCTTGGCAAAATGCCACAGCCACTCAAAATCGCTGATGCGGTATCGGCTGCAGGCCTGAAGTCTGCCCGCGCCAAAGTGAAAGCCAATGCCAAACGCTTATCAAAACCAACTGCAAACAAATGAGCTTGCGCAATTGAACAGTCAGTCCGAGCATCTCGTTCTCTTCATGCCATCGGGCAAACGCGGGCGCTTCGCGAGCGGCACCACTATTCTTGATGCCGCGCGTGAGCTTGGCGTCTATGTCGAAAGCGTGTGCGGTGGACGGGCCACGTGCGGGCGTTGCCAGATCGAAGTGCAAGAGGGCCAATTCGCCAAGCACGGCATAACATCCTCTGATGATCATATCTCAGCGCGCGGCCCAAAAGAACTGCGTTACGCCGAAGTGCGCGACATTGCGCTAAACCGGCGGCTTTCGTGCTCCGCAACCATTCAAGGCGATCTTGTGGTTGATGTTCCGCAAGACACCGTCATCAACGCGCAAGTAATCCGCAAGGCTGTTGGCGATCGCGTCATTGAGCGCAATGCCGCTGTGCGGCTTTGCTATGTTGAGGTCGAAGAACCCGATATGCATAAGCCTCTCGGCGATATGGACCGTGTGATCGTTGCGCTGCAAAACGACTGGGGCTACCAAAAACTCGACGTCGATTTTTATCTATTGCCAAAAGTGCAGAGCATTTTGCGCAAGGGCAAATGGGCGGTGACCGCTGCCATCCATAAAGACGAAGACAGCGAGACACCGCGCATTATTGCGCTATGGCCGGGCCTGCATAATGAGGCTTACGGCATTGCCTGCGACATCGGCTCAACCACGATCGCCATGAATTTGGTTTCGCTATTGTCGGGCCGTGTGGCCGCATCATCCGGCATGCAAAACCCGCAAATCCGCTTCGGCGAAGATCTAATGAGCCGCGTTTCCTACGTGATGATGAACCCGGGCGGCGCTGAAGCCATCACCAAATCTGTGCGCGACGGCATCAACGCGCTAGTCGATCAAGTGTGCGCGGAAGGCAATGTCAACCGCACAGATATTCTCGACGCCGTGTTTGTCGGCAACCCAGTCATGCACCATTTCTTTCTTGGTATTGATCCGACCGAACTTGGCGGCGCGCCGTTTGCGCTGGCAGTTTCCGGCCCGGTTAAAGGCAAAACCTCAGATATGGGTGTGCCGCTCAACGAAGGCGCGCGGCTTTACATTGTGCCGTGCATCGCAGGTCACGTAGGCGCGGACGCTGCAGCTGCCACGCTGTCTGAAGGCCCGGACCGGCAAGACGATATGATGCTGCTGGTTGATGTTGGCACCAACGCCGAAATCGTGCTCGGCAACCGCCACCGCACAGTGGCTTGCTCGTCCCCGACCGGCCCGGCCTTTGAAGGCGCTGAAATTTCCTCCGGCCAGCGCGCGGCACCGGGCGCTATCGAACGCGTGCGTATTGACCCCAAAACACTGGAACCAAAGTTCAAAGTCATCGGCACCGAGCAATGGTCTGATGAAGAAGGCTTTGAGACAAGCGCCGAGAAAACCGGCATCACCGGCATTTGCGGCTCAGCGATTATCGAAGTTGTCGCCGAAATGTTTTTGTCTGGCATCATCTCAGAAGATGGCGTGATTGACGGGAACTTAGCAACCAGAAGCCGACGCATTTTGGAGAACGGCCGCACTTTTTCATACCTTTTGCATGATGGTGCGCAGCGCATCACGGTGACGCAAAACGACGTTCGCGCCATTCAACTCGGCAAAGCTGCGCTTTATGCCGGCATAAAGTTGCTTATGGAAAAGCTAGAAATCACCCATGTGGACGAAATCCGTTTTGCCGGTGCGTTCGGCTCATTCATTGACCCTAAATACGCAATGGTTTTAGGGCTCATTCCTGATTGCGATCTTGCCCGCGTAAAAGCCGTCGGCAACGCCGCAGGCACTGGCGCACGCATGGCGCTTTTGAACCGCACCCACCGCCGTGAGATTGAAGCGACGGTGACGAAGGTTGAGAAGATCGAAACCGCGCTGGAGCCCCACTTCCAGCAGCTATTCGTGCACGCCATGGCTATGCCAAATAAAGTGGATGCCTTCCCGCATTTGGCAGCGGCGGTAAAACTGCCGGAACGCCGCGTGATGGAATTGGCGGAAGATGGTTCGAGCGGGCGACGGGGTGGGCGACGCGGAAATCGTTGACATTGTATGTTAAATAACCTACAATGTACGGAATGAAGTTTAATGAAATCCGGTGGAATGAAGAGAAAGACGCAATACTGCGTCAAAATCCTTCGCGTAAGAATGTTGGATTTGCAGAATGTGCTGCGGCGATCGAAGAGGGGCGGATTTTGGATAACATTATCCACCCCGTCAGACAAAACCAACGCATCTATATCTTAGAAATTGACGATTACGCGTTTGCCGTTCCCT
>JANMFT010000220.1:0-21840 GCA_031374255.1 Limoniibacter sp.
GGCGCGAATCAAGGTTTTGCAATTATTCGCCACAAACGGCCATCAATTGCCAAAAGACCCAGGGCGATTAATCCCATTCCAGCAAAATGGTTGGCATCAAGCCTTTCGTGTAAAATCAAACTGCCGAGCAAAATGGCGCTAACTGGAATAAGCAATGTAACCAGTGAAACGTTAAGCGCGCCTCCGCCAGAAAGAATCCGAAAGAAAATAACATAGGCCAGCGCCGTTGAAAGCAAGGCCAACGCTGCGAGCGCACTGAATGTGACGGCACTTGGCATGGGCAAGCTCCAAGGTGCATCAACCATTGAAACAATCGGAATCATCATAATTGTTGTGGCCGTAACTTGGCCAAACGCCACAACGGCCGGAGCAACGCCCATGTTTTTAAATCGCCGCCCGAAAACACTTGCAAAACCGTAAGACAGTGTGGCACCCAAACAAGCAAGCATCGGCAATAATGGCGGGCCTTGGTCCGAGACTGCGCGGTGGCTCATCAGCACACCCACGCCTGCAACACCCAAAACAATTCCCGCAATTTTGTTGCCACTCAACTTTTCGTCTGCGGTCAAGAAATGCGCAACCAAAATCGAAAACACCGGCGTTGTGGCGTTGATAATTGAGGCAAGACCACTGGCAATCTGTGTTTGGCCCCAAAAGATCAGGCTGAACGGGATGAGGTTATTGAAGAGGCCCATACCGAAAAATGCGAGCCAGACTTGGCCTGATTTTGGAATTTCAACTTTGATGGCCCGCAAATAAACACCCAACGCTAAAGCGGCCATGCCAACGCGTGCCAGAACCACGGTAAGCGGCGGCACTTCTGCGAGCGCTACTTTGGAAAAGAAAAACGACCCGCCCCAAAGGACGGATAAGATGAGCAGCAACATCCATTCAAAGAAGGTCATTGCGGCTTGCTTTTGCATTTAAGTTTTCCTGTTATTCCCAGCTTTACAACTGCTTGCGTTGAATCTCGACGATGCAAAGCATTAAGGCCGAAACCGCATAGAATTGATCTGAACCGACAGCCACCCGAAAGCAGACAATATTAGGCTTGCAGTTATGCCTGAATTTTAGATTTCGTCATCGTCCGACTTGATCGGACGACCCATTCCATAATGTTGGCAGGACAGATAACGGCCTGGATCGTCCGATCAAGTCAGACGATGACGAAGTGGACATTCTCGTGGTTCGAGTCCACGCGCTCCGCGCGTCCTCACCATGAAGAATGATGGCGGTTCGCGGCCTTCCGAACTTTAATTCAAACTTGTGGCATCAACCCTTTGACCATGGCCTCAACTTCCGCCCGCACAATTTCCAGCCGCTCGGCATCCCGCGCACGCACAACCAGTTCCGTCCAATAAGTGCCATCCATATGCTTGGGGTAAGAGCCGATAATTGTATCGGGATTAGCCTTTTGAATATTGCCGAGCGGTGTGCCGATCGTGCCTTCACCGAGCGGGCAATGCACAGTTGCTGACAACAAAACTGTGCCAGTTTTAAGTGTCGGCACAACATTATCGAGCATGGCTTGAAAGATCGAAGGCACACCGGCCATCACATGCACATTGCCGATAACAAATCCTGGCGCAGTAGAAATCGGGTTTGTGATATGGGTCGCGCCTTGCGGCATACGGGCCATGCGCTGGCGGGCCTCGGTGAATTCCAGCTTGCGCGCGGCATACGTATCGCGCAGCAGTTTCATCGCCGCTTCATCGTGCAAACATTGCACGCCAAACGCAGCTGAAATTGAATCTGCGGTAATATCATCATGCGTCGGCCCGATGCCGCCGGTGGTGAACACATAGGTGTAGCGCGCGCGGAGCGCATTGACCGCTTCTACAATTGCGCCTTCGTCATCAGACACAACGCGCACTTCTTTCAGATCAATTCCGATTGCCGTCATAATGTCGGCCAAATGGCCAATGTTTTTGTCTTTGGTGCGGCCCGATAAAATTTCGTCGCCGATAACCAGCATTCCTGCGGTGATGATTTGGGTCATGTAGTGCTCGTTCTCTCAAACTTCGTGCAGATAAAGATCAAAATCGACATCGGCAATCGTTCTGGCCACACGCAAATATTCTGAGTTTTTGATCGCCAGATAGACGCAGTGCATGCCTTCACCGAGCGCGTCTTTCAGAAACGCAGAATGATCAGCTGCCTCAATCGCCATCCGCCAATCGAGCGGGAGATTTGAAGGTGCCGCATCCTTCAAGCTATCTGCTGAATAGCCATTACCGGTCACTTCAGGACCGGGGTCAAGTTGTTCAGCCAAGCCTTTTCTCAGTGCGGCCAAAACCGTTGTTGCAACCAGATAGGGGTTGGCATCGACGCCGGACGTGCGGTGCTCAATACGGGTGGCTTTGGGGTTTCCGGCCGGCACGCGCAAAGCCACCGAGCGGTTATTAACGCCCCATGTGGGTGCAACCGGCGCATAGGACGCCGATACAAAACGCCGCCATGAATTGGCGTGCGGCGCAAAAATCAACATGCTTTCACCCATCGTTGCCGCCATGCCGCCAATGGCGTGCAGCAGTTTGGGCTCGTGGCTGTTGCCTTTGGGGGCAAATATATTGGTGCCGTTTTCATCTTGAAGCGACACATGAAAGTGCATGCCTGAACCGGCATAATCGGCAATCGGCTTAGCCATAAAGCAGGCCGTGACGCCGTGTTTACGCGCTGCCATCCGCACAATGCGTTTGAGCATAATGAGATCATCGGCAGCCTGAATAACATCTTTGCGGTAGTTCAGCGTCAGTTCAAACTGGCCGGGCGCAAACTCAGAAATCAGTGTTTCAGCGGGCAAATCTTGTAGTTTTGCAGCAGCGTAAATGTCTGAGAACAGCGGCTCCATGCCATGCAAATGGTCAACGCTATAGACTTCGGTTTTGTGGCTTTTGCGGTTGTCGAGCACGGCGCGGGCAGGCTGCACTTTGCCATTTGAATCGCGCTCATTGGCAAGCAGAAAAAACTCCAGTTCAAACGCACCTGCCGGATAAAGCCCTTCTGACGCCAGCGCATCGATCTGGCGTTTAAGCGCGAGGCGCGGATCGGCGGCCATTGGCAAACCAGCGCGGTCAAACATGCTCATCAAAACCTGGCCGCGCGCGGGTGATGTGCCGTGCAATGGCTTCAGAGTATTAGGGATAGGCCAACCGATCATGTCGCCATCGCCGGTATCCCAAACGAGCCCGGTCTCGTGGACATCCTCGCCGGTGATATCGAGGCCGAGAATCGATGTCGGCAAATTGCGGCCGGACTTATAGAGCGTTTCCAATTCATGACGGCGGATAATTTTGCCGCGCCCGATGCCGTTGACGTCGGTTAAAACGATATCAAAAGCTTCGATGTCTGGGTGTGCCTCAAGAAATGTTTGCGCCTCCGCAAAATTGGAACCGGTCGGTGAATTGGACATTTTTAAGCCGTGAGTTTTTGAATGACGTCGCCAAAGGCTGCGATCAACCGTTTGATTTGTTTGGTTTTTGTGACCGGTGACACCAGCATCATATTGTGAAATGGCGCAATCAATACACCGCGGTTGACGAGCGCCAATTGCACGCAGCGCTCAAGGGCAGGTGTGTGGGCATGTTCAGCTTCGGTGCCGTTTTTGAGCGGGCCGGGCGCGCAGATAAACTCAACGCGAGCGCCAACACGAACCACGTGCCACGGCAGCTTTGCTGCTTGAATTGCTTTGGCAAGCCCTGCCTCAAGCCTTGCGGCCAGCCTTTCCATTTGAGCATAGTTTTTGGCGGTCATCACATTTTCAAGCGTTGCCCTCATCGCAGCAAACTGCAGCGGGTTGGCAGATAACGTTGTGCCCATGCCGGAATGGCCGGGTTCACGGGTTTCTTCTGATTTTTGAAACGCGGCGGCAACGTGCTGGCTCATGCCCCAAATTGCTGCGGGCAGGCCACCGGCAATTGGTTTGCCCAGCACAAATAAATCCGGTTCTAAGCCGTGGACTTTGCTGTATCCGCCAAGGCCTGTGGAAACGGTATGTGTCTCATCAATCAACAAAAGCGTGCCATATTTGCGGGTAAGGGCGCGAAGGCCCGTGTGAAAACCGGCATCTGGCAGCACCATACAGGAGTTGGTCATCACTGGTTCGGTGATAACGCAGGCAACGTCTTGGTCTTTTAGAGCAGCTTCCAACCCGGCCAGATCATTAAATTCTACAACTTTAGTGTGTGCGGTCAGATCCCGCCACTCGCCCACCATGCCATGCCGGTTTGTAGGTTTGCCATCTGTCAAACGCACAAAAGTTTCATCGATGGTGCCGTGGTAACAGCCATTGAAAACCAATATCTTAGGGCGTTTTGTTGCAGCGCGTGCCACGCGCAAAGCAAAGCGGTTGGCATCGGTGGCCGTGGTGGCAATCTGCCAAAACGGCAGGCCAAACATTTCTTTCAGTAGGGTGCCGACTTTGGCTGCATTTTCATCCGGTAGCATATAGGTAAGCCCGCGTGAGGCTTGATGTTTGATTGCTTTGGCCACTGGCATCGGCGAATGGCCAAACATAGAACCTGTGTCGCCCAAGCAGAAGTCATCCAATCTATTGCCGTCAATATCTTCTATGGCAGCGCCTTTTGCTTTTTTGACCAAAAATGGAAACGGCATTGGCCAATCGGTCATCCAATGCAGCGGCACGCCGCCCAGATAACCTGTCATGTTTTTGGCTTTGGCGCTTTTGGGTCGTTGTTTTGAATAGATCGATGATTCTGAGGCATAAAGCGCTTCAATGCGGCTTTGGCTTACGCCGCCAATCAAGATGCTCTCGTGTTTTGGCAATAACAGAACTCCGGAACTCAACTTTTGCAAGCCAAAATCATCAGCCGCATGCCATGTATCACGACCTTTAACGTGCCTGCTAGTGGCATTGTGTTGCGCAAAAAGTTGTCTTAGGTCTGGTCAAACAATCATTGGTTCAGAGTAGTTTAAGAATGTCAGGTTTGAAAAAATTCGGTTTGATACTTGTTCTTTCCGTTGTTGCACTTTTCGGGATTATTGTGGGCGATTGGTACCGTTTTGTGAAATACGCTAAACTCGACTCGAAGCGAGGTGTATACGGCAATGACCATTTGGAAGTGTGGATCGATCTTAACCAGATGATGCCCGCTCCGGTTAAGGCGTGGGGATGCAAAATTCTGCTCGACCGCGAGGAAAAAGTGCTAGGTTTTCGTGCCGCGAGGGCGCCTTACGGCTGCAATCCGGAACTTGAAAATCTGCCGGTGATTGATGCTTATATGTTAAGCTACACCACGAATGCAGAATTTATACTCGACCGGAAGAATGCAACACCTGCGCAAAAAACAGGTTCGATTGCCTGCCTTAAAGCTGATCTGATGGCAGCCTTAATGCCAGTCCAAACGGAGGCGTTAAAAGCTGGAACCGATGCGAATACAATTATCGCTATCAGCACGTTGGCTGGGAAAATAACCGCTGAATGTATAGCGAAAGCCGGCCTTTAAGCCAAAGAGTGGTGCCCTCTGCCGGACTTGAACCGGCATGGCCTTGCGGCCGAGGGATTTTAAGTCCCTTGCGTCTACCGATTTCGCCAAGAGGGCATATGATGCGGGCACACAAGCGCTGCCTTAGCCAATCAATTTGCCCTGCGCAACAGAGCTTGCCACAAGAGTTTGGTTTCTTGCCAAGTTTGTTTGTGCGCGTTAGCGGTGTTTATCGCGGTGGACGAGGTTGCAGCCGACAATGAATGATAAAAAGGTTGCGCCGGAAACATCCGCTGCCTCCACACGCAAAAATCCAGTTAACACGGTTTCAGTAAACCTGAATCTCATGGAGGCACGGAAAAAGCGGATTGCCGGGCAAGTGATGATTCCATGGCGGCCAATTTTTGATCTTTCACTGATTGTGACAGCCTTTGTGATGGCCAGTTTTGTTTTGCTTGACCGCAGTGTGGCTTTGCAGCGCGGTAATGTGCCGGAGTGGCTTGTCCCGTTTTCACAATTCATTACGCGGTTTGGCAAAGCAGATTGGATTTTATACCCCAGCGGGATTGCGTTGATCGCACTGGTTTTCGTCAGCGCACAGGCCTTGTCCAAGAAGGCACGATTTCGAATATACCGTTGGAACCTGTGGTTATCGTTTGTGTTTTTAGGTGTGGGCGTACCTTATTTGACGTCCACAATTTTAAAACTCGCAATCGGCAGACCGCGTCCATCACAACTTGCAGAATTTGGATTGTATGATTTTCATCCGTTTGCATTTGAAGCGACGTTTGCAAGTTTTCCTTCCGGCCACGCTACAATTATTGGTGCGTTGGCAATGGTAATGACGCTGCTATTGCCAAAGTTCCGGGCAATATTTGGTGTTATTGCAGTTGTCATCGGATTTAGCCGGATCAGTGTTGGTGCACACCATCCAAGCGATGTGTTTGCCGGCTTGGCAATTGGTGCCATTTTGGCATTTCTGGTGGCGAAATGGTTTGCCGCACGCGGTTTGTTGTTTTTAAGTATAAAGCGGGATTGGCTTGAATTACGCCCTTCAATGCGGCCTTTCTCCCGAGTCAGGCTATAAATTGGAACTTATATTATGAGGTTACCCTTCACCCCTTGGACTAAAAGTGCGGCGCTAGTGGTCGATGTCGCCACGGGCCGCCAGCCTGCCGACCTTGTGATCCGCCAAGGCAAATGGGTGAATGTGCATTCGGGTGAGATTATACCGAACATAGATATTGCGATAATTGCAGGCCGGTTTGCCTATTGCGGGCCGAATGCCAGCCATTGCATCGGGCCAAAGACTGAAGTGGTTGAAGCAATCGGCCGTTATCTCGTGCCGGGGCTATGCGATGCACATATGCATGTCGAAAGCGGCATGGTGACAGTAACGGAGTTTTGCCGCGCGGTCATTCCGCATGGCACAACGTCGATGTTCATTGACCCGCACGAAATTGCCAACGTACTCGGGCTGCCGGGCGTAAAGCTGATGCACGATGAAGCCATGGCAATGCCGACCAATGTCTACGTGCAAATGCCGTCTTGCGTGCCATCTGCGCCGGGCTTGGAAAATGCCGGTGCTGCAATATTGGGGCCGGATGTTGAGGCGGCGATGGCTTGGCCAAACATAATCGGCCTTGGCGAAGTCATGAATTTTCCAGGAGTTTCCGGCAATGATCCGCTGATGCGCGCTGTAATTGATGCAACTGTCAAAGCAGGCAAAACGGTTGGCGGGCATTATGCTTCACCTGATTTGGGCTATGCTTTTCACGGCTATGTTGCGGGCGGGCCGGAAGACGACCACGAGGGAACACGCGCCGAGGATGCAATTGCCCGTGTGAGGCAAGGCATGAAAGCCATGCTGCGGCTGGGTTCAGCCTGGTATGATGTGGCGGAACAAATCAAAGCCGTGACAGAGCAGGGGCTTGACCCGCGCAATTTCATTTTATGCACTGATGATTGCCATTCCGGCACGCTGGTCAATGACGGACATATGAACCGTGTCGTGCGGCATGCCATTCAGCAGGGCCTAAAACCTATCACAGCCATTCAAATGGCGACACTGAACACCGCGCAGCACTTCAAGCTGGAGCGCGAGCTCGGTTCAATTACTCCGGGGCGGCGGGCCGATATTTTGCTGGTGTCTGATCTGGCAAGTCTGACAATTGATTCTGTTTATGGCCGTGGTGTTTTGCTCGCCGAGCACGGCAAAATGGTGGTTGATTTGCCGTCTTATGCTTATCCGGCAAGCGCTAAAAACACGGTAAACTTGGGCAAAGTGCTAAATGCCAAAGATTTCGATATTGCTGCCCCCGAAGGCGCAAATTCGGTCACGGCCCGCGTGATAGGGGTGGTGGAAAATCAAGCTCCAACCAAGGCGCTGACCAAAACAATTCCGGTGCAGGATGAAATGGTAACTGGCGATGCTGCGCAAGATGTTTGCCAGATTTCACTTGTGGAGCGCCATCGTGGAACGGGTGGTGTCGTCAACGCGCTGGTGTCCGGCTTCGGCTATAACAAGCCTTGCGCCATGGCTTCAACGGTTGCGCATGATAGCCACCACATAATCGTGGTTGGCACCAACAAAGCCGATATGGCGCTGGCGGCAAACCGGCTGGCGGAAGTTGGCGGTGGTGTTTGCCTGTTTTCTAATGGAAAGGAACTCGCAATGGTAGAAATGCCGATTGCTGGGCTAATGAGCGAAGAGCGTTCTGATATCGTTGCAGCCAAAGCCGACAAATTGGTTGCCGCAATGCGCGATTGCGGGTGCACACTCAACAACGCCTATATGCAACATTCGTTGCTGGCGCTGGTGGTCATTCCGGAACTCCGCATTTCCGATATTGGTTTGGTGGACGTGCGCACTTTCGAGAAAGTTGATTTGTTTTTATGAGTTTAAACGCTGATCTTGAAGTTGAGTTGACCGCTGCGATGGCCGCAATGCGCGGTCTTTTCAAAGCAACGCCGCTCCATAAAAACGAATACCTTTCGCATCTTTATGGCGCAGAAATTTGGCTGAAACGCGAAGATATCTCGCCCGTTCGCTCCTATAAAATCCGCGGAGCAATCAACTTTTTCCGCGCTTACTTTGCGCATGGTGGAAAAGCTGAGCGTTTCGTATGTGCATCTGCCGGTAACCACGCCCAAGGCTTTGCATTTGTCTGCCGGGCAGAAAAAAAGCACGGCACGATTTTTATGCCGGTCACGACGCCGCAACAGAAGATCGACAAAACCAAAACCTTTGGCGGCAAATATGTTTCCATTGTTTTGAAGGGCGACATTTTTGACGAGTGCTATGCAGCAGCTATAGAGTTTGCCGCCCGTCAAGATGCTGTCATGGTGCCGCCGTTCAACCATTTCGATGTGGTGAACGGTCAGGCAACGGTTGGCCTTGAAATGCTCAAGCAATTTGATGGCCTGCCGGATTTGATCATTATGCCGGTCGGCGGCGGGGGGCTTTCAGCGGGCGTGATAACGGCGTTTCGCGCGCGCGGTGTAAACCCGCCAATCCATCTGGTTGAACCTATAGGCGCGCCGAGTTTTCATGCCGCTATGGATGTTGGCAAACCGACGCGCGTCACCAAGGTTGATACATTCGTGGATGGCGCTGCTGTGGCTGAAATGGGCGCTGTGCCGTTTGAAATCATCAAAAATTATCAGCCGATGACCACTGCGCTCATCCCCGAAAACAGGGTGTGCGGAACCATTGTCAAAATCCTCAATATTGAGGGCATTGTGCTTGAGCCAGCGGGCGCGCTTTCAATTGATGCGCTCAAGGATTTTTCGCCGGAATTTCTAAAAGGCAAACGCATCATTTGCATTGTTACGGGTGGAAATTTTGATTTTGAGCGCCTACCGGATGTTAAAGAACGGGCCATGCGTTTTGAAGGATTGAAGAAATACTTCATCATCCGCTTTCCGCAACGGCCGGGCGCTTTGCGTGACTTTCTCGAAATGCTGGGGCCGGATGATGACATCGCACGCTTTGAGTATTTGAAAAAATCAGCGCGCAATTTTGGCTCGGTTTTGATTGGCATTGAGACCAGAGCACCAGAAAATTTTGCAGTGCTTTTGGAAAAGTTTGAAAGCCACGGCATTCAATATGACGATATTACTGAAAATGAAACTTTGGCAAATTTGATAATCTAACTTCAGGCAAATGCCGGATTGGAACTTAATTGAACGGCATTTTGGCTCTTGCGGTTGCCTACATTCTTTCGCAGTTTTACCGGACGTTTCTGGCAGTTCTTACGCC
The DNA here is from genome assembly GCA_031374255.1 of Limoniibacter sp. GTDB lineage: Bacteria > Pseudomonadota > Alphaproteobacteria > Rhizobiales > Rhizobiaceae > JALOTE01. The sequence goes on from JANMFT010000220.1 coordinate 9,706, forward strand.
GGTATTGACTGCGGAACTCGCGCTGACAAAAAGCGATTTTGCGTGGGCCTCGGGCATTTGGTTTTTTGCCTTTGCAGTGATGCAATTCATCGTTGGGGTTGGGTTGGATAGGTTCGGCCCGCGACGTACAGCAGTTTGGATCATGGCACCATTCGGCACTGCGGGCGGGTTGATGTTTGCGGGCGCACAATCACCAAGCATGATTATTATAGCTATGGCTCTGATCGGCATCGGGTTTTCACCGGTATTGATGGCGGCAATGTTTGTGTTTGCTAAGCGGTTTAAACCTGCGCAGTTTGCGTCGTTCTCGTCCATGTTCATCGGTTTTGGCATAGCAGGCGCAGTAATGGGCGCATCGCCATTGGCCTATGCGGAGGATTTGATCGGCTGGCGCGGTGTCATGCTTGGCCTTGCAGGTGTTGGCGTTTTGATTTCAGCGTGGATTTGGTTTGGCCTGGAAGATCCTGAAGTGGCCGGTGATAACAGCACCAGCAGTGGGTTTTCTGGTTATCTCGAGCTGCTGCGCATTCGTGAACTTTGGCAATTATGGCCCTCTGTTTTTGTGGCCTACGGAGCAATGATTGGGATTCGCGGGCTCTGGGCAGGGCCGTATTTAACAACCATGCATAGCGGCGACGCTAATCTCATCGGCTCTGTCACATTTTGGATGTCAATCGCCATGGTCGTCGCGGCGTTTTCACTTGTCCCGCTCAACCGTATTTTTCCTTCGGTCAAATATCTCGCGATGGGGCTGAATCTATGCGTGGCAGCCGCTTGCGCTTTGCTTGCTTTCAACCCTGCAATGCCGCTTGCAGCTGCAACGGCGACGCTGGTTGCAGTGACTTTATTTGGCTCATCTTTCGTGATGCAGGCCGCTCATGGCCGCGCGTTCTACCCGCCGCATTTGGTTGGTCGCGGCGTGACTCTGCTCAACGCGATTTCAATTGGCGGGGCAGGGATATTGCAATTTACAACCGGCGGTTTGGTCGCCGCTACATCCAACCCCGGCGCACCGGGACTTCAATGGAGTTGGCTGTTTGGATTTTATGCCGTGAGTTTAACGCTGTCAGTTGCCATTTATAGTTTTTCGAGGAACGTGCGGACTTAGTGCTGAAGAACAGCCTCTTTTTCCCTTCTCCCCGTGAAGAACGGGGCGAAGGAAGAGTCAGAGCGCTTTTGCCCAAGCTACAATCGCATCGGCCAGCGGCTGCGTTGTTGAAGGCGATAGCGCATCACCGGCAATCACATGGCTGTAAGGATCATCGGTTTTTTCAACCGCCAAAATCTGTTTGGGGCCGCCCCATCGGGCTTCCATGGCTTCAACCAATTCTGGTTTGATTACCCGGTCGGTTTTTGAATAGATAAAAAATGCTGGTGTTTTGATCTGTTCAACCGGCTGCGCAACCGCCAGAGCCGTGAGGCCCCCCATGGGGATAACCGCATCGGTGGGATAGGTTGGTGTCCATAAAGTGGCATGTAGTTCGTTTTCAGGCTTAAAACTGCGCTCCTTGCCGACAATCAAATTGGCAAGTTGTTTGCCCCAAGGCCCTGTAAGAAGCTCTGCACCTCCTGCCTGAACACCATAATTTGGCGATATAAAAACCGCACCCATCACATTTTCAGAAAGGGCTGGTTGGGTCAGACCCCATGTCGTCAACCCGCCACCCATTGAGGTGCTGATAATCAAAACCCGCTCACCGATGGCGCGGCCAATTGCCATCGCTTCGGCATAGTCGTTTGCCCAATCATTTACGGTTGCAGTTCCCATTGCTGCGCCATGCTGCCCGTGGCCGGCAAGGCGGGTGTAGTAGAGATTTGCCCCAAGCGCTTTGGCAACCAGATCCGGCAACGGTCGCACCTCACCTTTGGAGGCCGAAAAACCGTGCACATAAACAATTGCAACGGGCGTTTTGGCTTTAGATGCCGGGAAAGCCCAAATGATCTCGCGGCCTAAACCGGCGCGAAGATTAGGCGTATTTGCCTCACGTTTTGCCACGTAAGCATCCAAGTCCGAACCAAGTGATGCAGGGTCAAACGAAACGGTCATATCAACGGGCACGCGTGGCCCAGTGACATAAGCGATGCCGCCCGCAACAATCAAAGTCATAAGAACATTCAGAATTTTGCGCCCCAGAGCGGCCTCCCACGCAGTTGTGTGTTGATAGTCGCGCGGCGCAGGATTAGCAATTGGCGGTCAAACCGCTTTGCGTTTGAATACGTAAAGGCGGCACAATGACAAAATCAAATACCGGCTTTTTCCAGCTTTTGCTTTATGCGCTGCCCGCTTTGCCGCTCGCAGCGCTGACTTTGCCGTTGTACATAATCGTGCCGACTTTTTACACCGAGACGCTTGGGTTGCCATTGGCAGCCGTGGGAACGGCATTACTTGCCGTGCGCATTTTTGATGCGGTGAATGATCCGGTCATCGGTTGGCTCGCGGATAAATGGCGGCCAAGTTTCGGGCGCAGGCGCGCTGTTATGGGCTTGTCTTTGCCCATTGCCGCACTTGCTGGCTTCATGTTGTTTGCACCACCGGAAAATGCGACGTCACTTTATCTTTTTGGTTGGGCGGCGTTGCTAACGATCGGTTTTACCGGCGTATCTCTGCCATATTCTGCTTGGGGCGCAGAGATGAGCGGAGACTATGCGACCCGCGCCCGCATCACCGGAGTGCGCGAAGGCTTCACGCTCGTTGGAACATTGATTGCGATTGCGCTGCCGTTTGCACTGGGTATGGATGACGCGAAAGGCTGGCATGGATTGGCCGTGCTCGGCATATTTGTTGCCGTTGGGTTGGTTGTGTTTGGCGCAATTTCGATTTTGTCGCTGCCCGAACCAACAGAATATTCGACGGCGAATTTGTCGCTCGGTGATGGTCTCAAATCCATGGCGGGCAATGGCGCATTTTTGCGGCTGATCATTGCCTTCTTCATTAATGGTTTGGCCAACGGCATTCCCGCGACCTTGTTTCTCTATTTTGTGTCGTCCGTAATTGGTGACGAGTCGCTGCGTGGACCGTTGCTCTTTCTTTACTTCTTGTGCGGTATTGCGGGTGTGCCGCTGGCGCTTTGGGCTGCACGCCGCAGCAGCAAACACCGCGCATGGTGCTTTGCCATGCTATTTGTATGCCTGATTTTTGCCGGTGCGCCGTTTCTCGGCGCGGGCGATGTGGTTCCATTTGCGATTTTGTGTGTTGTCACCGGCATTTGCCTCGGCTTTGACATTGTGCTGCCCGCCGCTATTCAGGCCGACGTCATTGACGCTGACACAGCCAAAAGCGGGGAGCAACGTTCCGGTATTTATTTTGCGGCTTGGAGCCTCGCCACCAAACTTTCGCTTGCCCTTGGCGTTGGTATTGCATTTCCAGTGCTTGGCGCATTCGGGTTCAACCCAACGCAAGATGCCGTGAACTCACCGGAAGCGTTGTTTGCGCTGGCGGTGGTTTACGCATGGGTACCGGTAGTGCTGAAAATCATAGCTATTGTCTTGATGTGGAATTTCCCGCTTGGCGAAACAGAGCAGGCTGATTTGCGGAAACAAATTGAAGCAAAAATATAAGAAATTATTGCCTGATTATTTTTTGGAACCGGTCGTATATTCGATCGCGCGAAAATACAGGCTGTAAGGCAGTTTTGCGAGCAGCTTCAAAAACCATGTGAAGCGGCGGGGGAAGGTTATTTCAAATGCCTGCGACTTAAAGCCGTCAGCCATGCGTCGCGCCGCTTTATCAACCGGCATCAGTGCAGGCATAGCAAAATTATTTTTCTCGGTCAGCGGCGTGTCGATAAAGCCGGGCGTAACGATCTGAAGTCCGATATTAATGCGCACAAAATCAAAATGCAGGCACTCTGCCATATTGATCATCGCGGCTTTTGAAGACGCATAAGCTGAAGCTTTAGGCAGCCCTGTATAACCGGACACCGAGGATACGATCACCGCATGGCCGCGGCCGCGTTGCTTGAATTTCTTGACGACAGGAATAAGCCCGTTTAAAACACCAAACACATTGATTTCGTAAGTGTCACGAAATGTGCGCATCTCGAGACTTTTGCCGGAGTTTTCCCAGTAATTGCCCGCGTTGAAGACCGCCAAGGCAATAGGGCCGCTGGCTTCAATAGCTTCGACCAATGCGGCCATGGCTTTTTCATCAGTCACATCACCTGCGGCTATGATGGCTTTACCGCCAGCTAAGACAATTTCAGAATAAACAATAGCAAGTTTATCTGCCGACCGCGCGGTCAAGGCAACAGTGTAGCCGTCCTTGGCAAGCTCATGCGCGAGCGAACGGCCAATGCCTGTCGAGGCACCCGTTATCCACGCGAAGCCATCTGCCGGTTTTGCGCGATACATATTAGTGGCCAAAGAACATGCCGATTTTTTCGGTCAATGAACCGGTCAAACGCAGTGGCGCATCGGTCACCGAAAACCCAATGCAAGGCCGGTCTTTGCCGGCAATCGGGCGGTGGTTCACGTTTTCATCGGCTATGGAAATGTCACCGGCGCTATAAACTCCGCCTTCATCCTCAAAAGAACCATCGAGCACAAGAAACAGTTCTGTTCCCTCGTGGGTGTGGGTTGGCATTTTACGGCCTTCTTTGATCCAAAACATGTTGATCTCACAGCCATCTTCAATGCCGAGATCCCATTCTTTGAACCCAGGAATAACCGATTTCCATGGGATGTCTGCAACATCAACGTTCGCATAACGCTGAAGCGCGCGGGGAATGATTGATTGGACACGCGCCGTTGCAGGAGAAACCAGAGCCGAATTGAAAATGGCATCCAACCGGGCATCGCGATTATTCAAGTCAACTGGAGCAATTGCTTCCAAATCAGCAGCAGCAAGAGTTTCCAGCGCATCAACATAGGCGCGATTGTCGGCTTTCAGTTCCAAATGCGCAGCAACAAGTGCATGTGCAGGGCCGCGCAACTGGCCAGCTGCAAACTGTGCAAAAAGGGCGTCGGTGGCACCTGAAGTTTCGAGTGTTGTCATTTCAATTCTGGTCTTTCGTCTGAGCGCCGAAACTCGTGTGGGGCTTTTGTTCACATCTTGAAATAATTACGTGTCGCAAGCGAAGTTGGATCAAAATTACGACGTTTGGTTTTGCATCTTTTCGTTTAATACATGATCTAAACTAAAGAACGGCATAAATGACACATAAGTTTCATAAAAGCCGCTTTGCCGGATAAACAAAAAGCTGAATTTTGCCAAATGGAATACCAAATGAACCAAACTATAATCGATCTTATTGGCAACACGCCGCTTATCCGCCTTAACCGTGTATCGAAAGAAACCGGATGCGAGATTTTAGGCAAGGCTGAATTTCTCAACCCCGGCCAGTCTGTGAAAGACCGCGCGGCATTGTTCATTATTCGTGACGCGGAAAAGCGCGGGACTTTGATGCCAGGCGGCACGATTGTTGAAGGAACGGCCGGTAATACCGGTATCGGGCTGACACTGGTTGCAAAAGCGCTTGGCTATAAAACCGTGATCGTAATTCCCGATACGCAAAGCCAAGAGAAAAAAGACGCGTTGAAAATAGCCGGTGCCGAGCTGATTGAAGTGCCAGCCGTCCCTTATAAAAACCCGAATAATTATGTGCGATTATCAGGGCGGCTTGCCGAACAGCTGAATAAAACTGAACCCAATGGCGCTATTTGGGCCAATCAATTTGACAACCGGGCCAACCGCGAGGGACACCGGCTGACAACCGCACGGGAGATTTTTGAACAAACGGGCGGCAAGGTCGACGGCTTTGTTTCCGCCGTTGGTTCCGGCGGCACATTGGCTGGTGTTTCGATAGGCCTCAAAGAGTTAAAGCCCAGCATTAAATCCGCTCTGGCAGACCCGCATGGCGCGGCATTGTTCAATTATTATACTTCAGGCGAGCTCAAATCAGAAGGAAGCTCCATCACTGAAGGTATAGGGCAGGGGCGCGTGACCGGTAATCTCGAAGGGTTCAAGCCTGACTATAATTACCGCATTTCCGACAGCGAAGCCTTGGACATCGTGTTTGATCTGGCCGAACATGAAGGCCTGATTTTAGGCGGATCGTCTGGCATTAACATTGCCGGCGCACGGGCCATGGCGAAGGATTTGGGGCCGGGCCATATCATTGTGACGATACTCTGTGATTACGGCCACCGCTATCAATCCAAGGTTTTTAATCCGGAGTTTTTGCGCTCCAAAGGGCTGCCCGTTCCGGAATGGCTTGAGAATGGTCGCAGGATTTCTGTGCCGTTTGAGGCGGCGTGATGGAAACCAGCCCGTTCGTCGTTTCATTTGATTGGCTTCAAGCCCGCCTTGGCCAACCAAACCTGCGCATCTTAGATGCTTCTTGGTATTTGCCTGCGCAAAATCGGGATGCAAAAGCAGAGTATGCAACCGCACGCATCCCCGGTGCCGTGCATTTTGATATCGATACAATTGCCGACGTAAATTCCGGTCTGCCCCATACTTTGCCATCGCCTGAATTATTTGCTGCAGAAGTTGGTGCGATGGGCATTTCGGAAACAAATACCATCGTAGTCTATGACGGCCCCGGCATGTTTTCTGCACCGCGTGTTTGGTGGATGTTTCGCGTTTTTGGTGCGAAGAGTTGTTTTGTGTTGAACGGGGGTTTCGATCAATGGAAAACCGAAGGAAAACCATTAGAAACCTCAGCAATATCAATACCTAAGTCAGCGATCTTCAACCCCACTTATAATCATATAGCTGTCGCAAGTTTCACGGACATGCAACAAACTATTGAAACTGGCGACCTGCAGATTGCTGATGCTCGTGGCGCTGGCCGGTTTGAAGGCCGTGATCCTGAACCACGCGCCGGCATGCGTTCCGGCCATATGCCGGGGTCGCGAAATGTGCCGTATTCGGCATTGTCAAATGGCGGTCAACTCAAGCCGCTCACAGAATTAAAGCAGGTGCTGGAAGATTCTGGCATTGATCTTGAAAAGCCAGTCGTTACCACGTGCGGTTCCGGCGTTACTGCGGCAATGATCACATTGGCGCTGCAATCCCTCGGGCATCGTAACAATATGCTGTATGACGGCTCGTGGTCAGAATGGGGCGGCAGATCAGACACGCCTGTTGAAACGGGACCTGCTACATGAGCCTCACCACCACCGTCACATATCTTGAACTCAGTGCGCCTTGGCCTCGCCGCGAATCCTTGCCGATGAACCAAAACATTGCGTTGATGCGGGCAGAGAAGCCAAACTTACATTTCTACCGCTACTTGATGTTCCGCACCGGCAAACCGTGGCATTGGGTTTACCGCTTGCGCATGACGGATGATGAACTCATTGCCATCATCCATGCTGAAACAACCCACATTCACGTGCTTTATGTGGAAGGCGCTCCCGCGGGGTTTTTCGAGATTGACCGCAGCCAAAAAGGCGAAAGCAATATCGCTTATTTCGGACTGATGATGCATGCGGCGGGCACGGGCCTTGGGCGCTGGTTTTTATCGGAAGCCATACATAGTGCCATGCTCAGTAACCCTGACAAAATTACCGTCAACACCTGCACTCTGGATCATAAAGCCGCCCTGCCGCTTTACCAGAAGTTGGGGTTTATCCCGACTGCGCGCGAAGACGTTGTTATCAATCCGTTAACCGATGCGGAACTTTTGTCGCTGTCTGTTTGCGATTGATTGGCGCTCTATTCTGAATGCCATATTCACGCCCGGTTCATTGATCAGAGGTTATCTCCACGGAGCGGCATATCTGCTGCTTTTGGAAGGAATTGTAACATGGAAAATGGAAAATCGCTCAGCCGCCGCTCGCTGCTTGGCATACTCAGTATTGCGAGCGCCTCCATTTTTCTGCCGACAACCGCGGATGCTCAAAACATGCCTTCAGCCGGTGCCATTCAGCGTCAGCTCGATGAAGCCGTTGAAGTCGCGCCCGAAGACAAACTAACACTGCCACAGCTAAAACGCAGCCAGCGTATGCGCCGCTTGGCCCCATCGATTGATATTCAGGCGATCAATTTCCGTTCGGGCTCTGCGCAAATTGAGCGCGGAGAGTTTTGGAAAGTTGATCGAATTGCTCAAGCCATAGACAATATTTTGCAAGATAATGCCGATGAGATTTTTTTAATCGAAGGCCATACGGATGCGGTTGGTTCACGAGGATCGAACCAAGCTTTGTCGCAGCGCCGCGCGCAATCCCTCGTGCAAACACTTGGCCAATATTACGGGATTCCGGGCTATTCTCTTGAAGCAGCCGGTTACGGCGAGGACTTTTTGCTGGTGCCAACGCCAAACGAAAACTGGCGCAACCGCCGCGTTACCTTGCGTAGGATTACCGATTTCATCCGGTAGTTTTTGAAGCCGCATATGACAGCGCCAAACCGGCTAAAATAAATACTAATCCTGCAAGCGGCATGGTAACGCTTGCGCCATCACCAATTAACCGCCCGCCGGTGGCAGAACCGACAGACTGGCCGAAATAAACAAACGAGCTGTTAAGCGCGACAGTTGCCGATGCAAGGGCAGGGGCAATGCCAACCAAGCGACCTTGTTGAACAGAGTTTGAGGCAAAACCGCCTGCCGACCACAGGCAAGCGCCAAAGAGAAAAGCAATCGCATTTCCCCAACCTGCCGCAACAATGATCAAACCCAGTGCCACGGTGCCCAAGGCCAGCAAAACACTTTTGTCAGGCCCGATGCGCCCGACATAACGCGACGCCAATGTGCTTCCTGCAACACCGGCAAGTCCGCTGATAAAAAAGATAAACGCGATAAATTGACTGCTCAAATTGTAGGTGTCGCGCAATATTGGCGCAAGATAAGTGAACATAACAAACTGGCCCGAAAGGCCACAAAGGGTTACCAGCATCACCAGCAATAGTTTACGGTTGCGAAAAACCGCGAGCCAGCTTGAGAGCGCAAGTGGCTGCACCTTGAGGCCGCTTGGAACCACGCTCCAAACAACAATCAGCGCCGCAAAAGCCAACGCTGCCATCAGGCCAAATGTGGCTTTTGATCCGACCGCTTCTCCCAGCAATGAACCAAGGGGAATGCCGATCACGGAAGCCATTGACCAGCCGATGAAAATGAAACCAATCGCCGCCCCGCGTCTTTCCGGTGGCACAATGAGCCCAACCGTTGCCGCAGCTTGCGGCGTATAAATGGCAGCACCAGCTACGGTTATCGCGCGAAGTGCCAACAACACATTCAAATTGGTCGCAAAAGCGCTTGCCGCATGTCCGATCACATAAAGGCCAAGCGCCAAAGTCAGTAGCATTCGACGGTCAATGCGTGACGTCAGGCCTGCCAGAATAGGCGCGCCAAAGCCAACGACAATACCGCCCACAGTCATCATCAAACCGGCACTGGCTGCGCTCACGTCCAGATCAGCGGTGAGTGTATTGAGCATACCCGCTGGCAGCAGAACACCTGTTCCGATCACCAAATTGCCGAACAGCAGCGACCATAGGGCACCTTGTGATTTGGATTCAGACATTTTGGGGAATTCATTTCTATGCGGTCGTTGGCTCAAAGAAATGATGCCACTAGCCAAGGGCGATCACAAGGCTCACACTAAAATTCGTTAGAGGAGCAGCAAATGGGAAAGACACGGCTTGAGGCATTTAGCGATGGTGTTTTAGCAATTATCATTACGATCATGGTGCTTGAATTGAAGGTGCCGCACGAGACGTCTCTGAACGCGTTGATTGGCCTTTGGCCGCTGTTTTTGTCTTATGTTTTAAGTTTTATCTACATCGCAATTTATTGGCAAAATCATCACCATCTCTTTCATATTTCGAAAAAGGTAAACGGCAGCGTTTTATGGGCCAATACGCATTTGCTGTTTTGGTTATCACTTGTGCCATTTACCACCGGATGGTTCGGCGAGAACAACATTGAAAGCATGCCCGTCGCCGTTTATGGTTTCAATCTGCTTATGGCGGGGGTGGCCTATTTCATTTTGAGTTTGCGCCTTATTGCGGCCAATGGCGGAGAACAATCTGACCTTGCAAAGGCCATTGGAAGTGACCGCAAAGGGAAATTGGCCCTCGTAATGTATATTGCCGGGATCGCACTTTGCTTTGTAAGCCCATGGATAGGTTTGGCGATTTATGTCGCAGTCGCTTTGATTTGGATCATACCTGACAGTCGTATTGAGCGTACAATTTAGCAGACTACTGCACACTCGCTTTTGGCAACGTCTGGCTGATGATTGAGCGCATGCGCTGATCGCGGATGACGCCGGTTTTTTCGCCCATGACCACTGCAACAATCGAACGGCCGCCAAACTTCACCGAAGTGGCCAAATTAAAGCCAGAGGCACGCGTGTAACCGGTTTTGATGCCGTCCGCACCCGGAATTACGCCAAGTGTTTTGTTGTGACCACGCACCTCGCGGGCATCTATGGCGAATGTGGTTTGCTTCCAGTAGCCGTAGTACCGGGAATGATTTTTGCGTAGCGCGAGACCCAAAATGGCCATATCGCGGGCAGTCGTGACCATTTGGCTATCCGGCAGCCCGGACGGGTTAGTGAAGCGCGTGCGCGTCATGCCCAGCGAACGGGCTTTGGCTGTCATCATGGCAGCGAAATTAGTTTCTGTGCCGCCAATGGTTTCAGCAACTGCCATGGCAACGTCATTGGCCGATTTTACCGACAACGCGCGGATGGCCTCGTCGTAGATCAAGAATGATCCCGCTTTAATGCCAAGCTTGGAAGGCGGCTGGCGTGCAGCATTGGCAGAAAAAAACACAGGCGAATTGAGTGTGGCTCTGCCGGCGGCCAGTTGGTCAAACATCAAATAAACTGTCATCATTTTGGCAAGTGAAGCGGGATAGCGGATTTCGTTTGCGCTGTTTTCGTAAAGCACTTTGCCAGTATTGGCATCGATCACTATTGCCGCGAACTTTTCTGTAATGGGTGCTTGCGGCGGTTCAATCTTTTTGACGTCCAACGTATCAGATGTTGAGCAGGCAGAAAGAAAAGTAATAGCCAGAAGAAAACTGAAGGCGCGAAATGTGTGGGCACGAAAACCAAAATTCTTAAATACCATGATTGAAAGCCGAATCGAATGATGTCCCTGTCGTTTCGCGTTACGGTGCGCTAAACGCGCATTCAAGTGAATTGGCCGTGAGCTCTTTTGCCAAATGCGAAACCTTGATCATTTCGTCATGCCTGTTGCTGATTTAGCATCAGCACGCGCACGGTTTGTATCGCTCGGGTTCACGGTTGCGCCTAATGCCAATCATCCGTTTGGCACACAAAACTGTTGTGTGTTTTTCAGCGATGACACATTTATTGAGCCATTGGCGATCAGCGATCACGAAAACTACCAAACAGCATTAGCGGCTGAGAATTCATTCGTGAAAGGCCACCGCGATTTCACCGCTGTAAGCGGACTTAACGGATTTTCGCATTTGGTTGTGAAGTCTGGAAATGCCAAAGTCGACCATATTGACTACGTTAACGCCGGCATTTCCGGTGGCGGTATGGTTGATTTCGGGCGCACTTTCACCAAACCGGATGGCACAACCGGCGAAGTGGCATTCAGTTTGGCTTTTGCCAAGCCACAGGCACAATCCGATGCCGCATTCTTTGCTTGCGAGATTGTAAAAGCTGTTCCTGGCGGGAAAGGTACTTTGGTCAATCACGCAAATGGCGCGATGCGCACAAAATACGCTGTGCTTTCAGCGGGTGAACCTACAGAGCACTCGAGGTTTTTTCAGCAGTTTATGGATACCGAACCCCAATCAATTGCCAACGGAGTTTCATTTACAACTGAAACCGGCACGACTGAAATTATCACACTTGATGTTTGCGCCCAAGAATACGGGGCAGCATTCGAGTCAAACTTATGCATTCAAGCGCTGGTTTTACAGGTTGCAGATCTCGCTACTACGCGTGAATTGCTTGCGCAAAACAATATCAAGTTCCATAACCGGCAAAACCGGATCATCATTCCGCCAGCTTTGGGCCAAGGCGGCATTATCGTTTTTGAGGAATAAATCTTTGCTACCAAACGCCCACGTAAAAGCCGGAGCCCTCACTTTCGGCAATGATTTGCCACTCGCTTTGATAGCGGGTCCTTGCCAACTTGAAAGCCGCGACCACGCTTTTACGATGGCTGGCGCACTGAAAGAAATGGCTATAAAACTTGGCATCGGG
>JANMFT010000421.1:0-5160 GCA_031374255.1 Limoniibacter sp.
CCAGCAATTGACCTTCGCCATCAGGGTGATCTTCCAGCACCATAGCGCCATGAAGGCCAAGCAAAATGCCATCGGGCTTTGTAGCGCGGGCGGCGTCCAAAATCATCGCGCATATCGTGTCGAAAGCTTTACGCGTCACAACACCGGCAGGCGCAGCCGCGGCACTCACCGTGTGGTGAACGATCCAATCGTGATGCCGTGAAGCATCGAGAAATCCAGCCAGTTCTGTGTTGGCTTCACCGCGTGCGGCAATTGCGACCTCGCCGTTCAGCAACAGGCGTTGCTCAAATTGTTTCAGGCCGGTCTTATGAATGTTAAACGCATTGGTCTCATGGCAAAATTCTGCAGTCAAAACTTTAAACGACATAGACAATCAACTTTGCGGGTAGTGACAGGCAATCTGTTGGCCGGATATGTCTGACAGCAAAGCCGGGCGTTTGCTATGACAAATTGCTGTAGCTGCGGGGCAACGCGCGGAAAATGCGCAACCGGCGGGTAAATTATACGGGCTTGGAATTTCACCCTTCAGGATTTGCACGTGTTTCCGGCGGGTCGGATCCGGCTCAAAATGGCTGTTCATCAAGGCTTGCGCATAGGGGTGCTGCGGCATCATCTGCGGGTCGGGCAGCACTTCAACAATGCGGCCCAAATACATCACCACAATGCGCGAACAGAAATAGCGCACGATCGAAAGATCATGGCTGATGAACAAATAGGTGAGGCCCAAATCGGCTTGAAGCTGTTCCAGAAGCCCGATGATTTGCGCTTGAATCGACACATCAAGCGAGGCGGTTGGTTCATCCAAAACCAAAAACGACGGCTTCAACGCCAGCGCCCGCGCAATACCAACGCGCTGTTTTTGCCCGCCGGAGAGTTGATGCGGATATGAGCCGGTTTGCGACGGGTTCAGCCCTACCATCGCCATAAGTTCGGCAAGCCGTGCTGCAGCATCGGCCTTGCTCAAATTTGAGCCTTGAATTTGAAACGGCTCCATCAGTGCTTTCTGCACGGTGTAGCGCGGGTCAATCGACGAATACGGGTCTTGAAACACCATCTGCATATTGCGCCGCATGGTGCGCATCGCGGATGATTTCAGCGTGCCAATATCCTTGCCGTCAAAATTAATCGTGCCCGATGTTGGCTCAATCAAGCGCAACACCAAACGGCCAAGTGTGGATTTTCCGCAACCAGATTCCCCCACCACACCCGTCACTGTTCCGCGTGGAATATCGAGTGACACATTGTCAACGGCCCGCATGGTGCGGCGGGGTTTCATGAACCCTGCGCCGGTTGAAAAATCACGGGTTAGGCCTTTGAGGGAGACGAGCGGCGCACTCATAAAGCTGCTCCGATATTGGCATTGGCAACATGGCAGGCCACAAAGCCTTGGGCATTCACCGTTAAGGCCGGTGCATTGGTTGAACAGATTTCAATCGCCGCAGTGCAGCGCGGGTTGAACCGGCATCCAACCGGATAAGAGCCCACACCCGGCACGGTTCCGGCAATGCCCAGCAAAGTGCCGTGGGCCTGCGCATGGCTCGGAATGCAACCAATCAGCTTGGCGGTATAAGGGTGTTGCGGCGCGGCGAATATGGCTTCGGTCGTATTCATCTCCGCGACCCGTCCGGCGTAAAGCACCACCACACGGTCGCAGGCCTGCGCCACAACGCCCATATCATGGGTGATCAGGATCAAAGCCAAGCCGCGTTCACGCACCAGATCGACCATGATCTGGATGATCTGGGCTTGAATGGTCACATCAAGCGCTGTTGTCGGCTCATCGGCAATAATCAAATCGGGGCTGGCTGCGAGCGCCATCGCAATGACGATGCGTTGTTTCATGCCACCGGACAATTGGTGCGGAAAAGCGTTGTGCAGCGTTTCGGCATCCGGGATACGCAGCTGCTTCATAATCTCAATCGAATGGGCTTTGGCTTGGGGTTTAGTGTAACCCAAATGCAGCCGTGAGACCTGATCAATTTGCGCGCCGATTTTCACAATTGGGTCGAGCGATGTCATCGGGTTTTGGCTGATGAGGGCAATACGTTTGCCGCGGAGCTTGCGGTAGTCATCTTCCGCTAAGCCAACCAATTCCGCGCCGTCAAACACCACTGAGCCAGCACTGACCCTGCCTGTAATCCGGCCTAAAAGCCCCATTATGGCCATGGCTGTCAGCGATTTACCGGAACCGCTTTCGCCCACCAATCCCAGCACTTCGCCTTTGCGGGCTTCAAATGAAATATTGTCGAGCGGTGATAATCTGCCGATAGCAACGCAAAGGCCTTTAACTTCCAGCAGCGCCATATCAAACATCCCTCAACCGGTTGCGGATATCGAGCGCGTCAATCAAAGCGTCACCAAACAGATTGATGGCAATCACGGTAATGGCAATCGCAAAGCCCGGAAACAGGATGATCCATGGCGCAATGAAAATCTGTGCGGTTCCTGATGACATCATCGAGCCCCAACTTGGAATAGGCGGCTGCGCACCAAGGCCGAAAAAGCCGAGTGTTGCCTCCAAAATTATCGCGTCGCCAGTCGCCAGCATGCCCGCCACAATCACCGGTGTAATCGCATTCGGCAGCAAATGCCGGAAAATGATATGGGTATGGCCCGCGCCCAAATTGACCGTGGCCTCGACGTAGGTCTCCTGCCGGAGCGCCATGACCTGCGCGCGGGTGAGCCGCGTGAACTGCGCAAGATAGGCAATCGACACCGCAATGATGATGCTTTGCGTGCCGGTGCCGATAATGGCGATGAGAATGAGTGCGATTAAAATTTCCGGAAACGACCATGTGAGATCGACGACGGCTGTGACCACACGGTCAAACATGCCGCCGAAATAACCCGCCATAGCGCCAAGGCTCATACCGAACACCACTGAAATGCTGATTGCGGACAGCGCAACCGACAGGGACGTTCTTGCGCCGTGAATGATGCGGGACAGCACATCGCGGCCAAATTAATCAGTACCAAGCAAGTGTGTGGCAGACGGTGCAACATTGGCGCCGGGCAGGTTTTGAATGGCATAATCATAGGGCGCAATGAACTCTGCAAAGATCGCGCAGGAAATGACAATCAGCAAAATCACTGCGGAAATGCCGCCGCGCGGGGTGCGCAGAACACCTTTGAGGAAGTTGAGGGCGACCTCCATTATTTCATCCCCTCACGGATGCGCGGATCCATCATGGCCTGCACAATATCGCCGAGCAGCGTGCCGAGCATGACCGCAATTGCCAGCATAAGGAGGCAACCTTGCACGACAGGGTAATCACGCTGGTTAAGCGAGGTGATCAGCAGCGAGCCAAGGCCGGGCCGCGCAAACACATATTCAACAGCCACCGCGCCACCTAAAATCCAGCCGATGCGCAGGCTCAATATCGTCACCACCGGCAGCATCGCATGGCGCAAAATTGAACCAAGTTCGATCTGCCAGCGCGACACGCCCTTGGCGTGCAGCATCATAACAAAATCCTTGCGGGCAATATCCATCATGGCAACACGCGTGACCCGCGCCACCAGCGCGACACCGCCCAAACCAATAGTCAGCACCGGCAGCACGAGGGCGCTTGCCGAACGGGCACCTGAAACAGGAAACCACGGAAGCGTCACTGCAAACAGCAAAATCATCAGCAGACCAAGCCAGAAACTCGGCACGGTTGAACCAAGCAGAATAACCGTCATTACAGTGCGGTCGATCCAGCTGTCTTTGAAAATGGCGGCCAATGCACCGGCGGCAACGCCGACGACGGTCGAAAAAATAAGCGCCAGCGTTCCCAGTTTCAGGCTGTGCGGCATCGCCTGCAAGACCATGTCAACCACCGGGCGGCGGGCCACAATGGCCGTGCCAAGATCACCCTGAAACAAATTGCCGAGCCAGATGCCGTATTGAACCGGCAAAGCGCGATCAAGGCCGAAACGGGCTTCCATGGCCGCGCGTTGTTCGGGTGTTGAACCCACCTTCATCATGGAATCGATGGGGTCACCCGGTATCAAATGGATGACCGCAAAGATAAATATCGACACCGCGAAAAACACCGGGATCAGCAACAATAACCGTTTGATGGTAAAGCCAAGCATGGTGTTCTCCGCGATGCTAAGTGGTGTGTTTATTCGTTCACTTTCATCGACAGGACGACCGACGAATTGATGCGCGGCGCTTTGATGGCGGCGGGCACTGTCAGGCGTTCTTTGTTGTAGGCAATGTTCTGCACGGGCTGATAAATCGGCGCCATCGTGAACTGCGAGAGCACATATTCATGGTATGACACGAAGTTGGCGATACGCTCCGCCTGGTTTTTAGAACCGCTCATGGCTTTGACGCGAAGTGCTTCGGCTGCCGGATCATTGAACATTGAGATGTTCGGGTAACCCAAACGGTCGCCGCCAAAGAACCAATCCACAATGTCAGCGTTCGCCCACCAATAAGACCGCACAGCCAATTGGGTGTTGCCGGTTTTATACTGGTCTTTGATTGAGGCGCTGTCGAAGGTTGTCATTTCCGCGGTAAAGCCAACGGCCTTGAGTTCAGCTTGAATGACTTCGGTGAGTTTGCGGAAGGCGCTGTCGCTTTGTGTCCAAAGGGTCACCGTCAAAGGCTTGCCGTCTTTGGAACGTGTGCCATCGGCGGCTTTCACCCAGCCGGCTTCATCAAGCAATGCGGCTGATTTTGCCGGGTCAAAGCTGATCAGATATTTCGGATCAACCTTGCTTTCCGGCAGTGACGAAATCAGGAACTGGTTGGCAACCGAACCCACACCGCCATAGATGTTGTTGAGGATTTCCTGTTGATTGACGGCAAAGGCTGCGGCCTGACGCACCTTGATATCGTCAAACGGCGCTTTGGTGACGTTGATCGGCATATACATCACTTCAAGGCCGGGCAGCGTGATTTTTGAGATCTTCTCTTCTTTGGCAAGCTCGCCCAAAAAGTCGGTCGGCACGCCGAGCAGCATATCAACGCCGCCGGTTTTCAGCTCCAGAAACGCGGTGCTGTCTTCAGCAATTTCACGAAGCGTGATTTTCTGGATCAGCGCCGGGCCTTTGTTTTCAGAAAGTGACGGGCCCCATTTATAATCATCATTGCGGGTCAGAACGGTTTCGCTGCCAACAGTGAAGCTTTCAAACTTATAAGGCCCGGTGCCCACTGCGCCGGTGACG
>JANMFT010000431.1:0-1877 GCA_031374255.1 Limoniibacter sp.
AGCGGACAGACCAGAAGCTCAAGCAGTTTAGGATCTGTTATACGTTGCACAGGGGCCGTCATTGCAGTTTTGAGGAACCCGCTTCCTCACGTGCCAGCATCACTTCTGTGATGGCCACAAGCGTCTCGGCGCGGGTTTTCAAATCCTCGGCCTCCAGCAACGCCTGCTTTTCAGCAGGGCCAAACGGCGACATCATCGACAGCGCATTGACCAGCGTATGATTTGATGCGCGTTTGATGGACTCCCAGTCGGCATCCATCTGGTTGGCTTCAAGATAGTTTTTGAATGTGCGTAGCAGATCATCGCGGTTGACGTTCTCGCCTTCGTCAGCCTCGTTCAAATCGGCTAAAAAAGGCGCAATATTGCCCTGCCGGAATGGCACAAGCGTATGCACTTCATCGAGCAACCGGAACCTGCAAATACCTGACAAAGTGATCACGTAGCGCCCGTCACCTGTTTCGTTAAAGGACACGATGCGGCCCAGCCCGCCGACCGCAGCCAGTGCAGGCTCGCGATCAAAAGCAGGATTGAGTTTGATTTTGGCGACACCCTTTTTGGCATGTTGAATGGTAGTTTCAGCTAAGGGCTGAACCATACCGATCAAACGGTCAGAGGCAATCGCCGCATCAAACATGGCCATGTAACGCGGCTCAAAAATATTCAGCGGCATTTGCCCGCCTGGCAGAAGTAACGCACCGCTTAAGGGAAACAATGGCACTGTTTCTGGAAAATCGCTCGCCTCGCGATAAGTGGTGTTACCGGCCTGCATCAACAAGACTCCAATTGATCAATTCAAGATATGGCGGCAACCCCGCGATACAAGTGCGGCGCATATGGCCGTTGATCACGAAAACAACACAGAAGACAGTTTACGGCGGCCGCTCAACGTGGCCTCATCAGCAAAACCCCATGCTTCAAAATAGTCTAGCAAGCGTTTGCGCGCTCCATCATCCTGCCATGCACGGTCAGCCTTCATGATGGCGAGCAGCAAATCCGCTGCGGCTTCGCGTTCGCCGCGCGCGTTGCGAATGGCCGACATATCAAACTTTGCTTGATAATCTTTCGGGTCGGCCTCCATACGGGCTTGAAGCGCAACGGGGTCGCCAAGCAGTGCAACCTCTTCTGCCAGTTTTAATTTGGCATTGACGGCGGTAAAAGCTTTGTCTGCTTTGATCTCATCCGGCACTTGGCCCAAAAACTGTTGCGTGCCTTCAAGATCATTCAAATCCAAGAGCGTATCGGCCAAACCGGCAAATACGGGTGGCGAAGCGATGCCTTGTTGCAGCGCCGCCATAAAAATCTGGGCGGCGGCTTCTAAATTGCCCTCGGCTTTTGCTTCGGCAACCAACGCCAGAACCTCATCAGCTGGATCAGCCTCGGGCCCCGCAATTTTATCGATAAAGGCACGGATTTCTTTTTCAGGGATATTGCCCATAAACCCGTCCAGCGGTTGGCCGTTTTTAAACGCAATCACCGCCGGAATGGATTTAATGCCAAGCTGGCCCGCAATGCCCGGGTGCTCGTCAATGTTCATTTTGGTCAATGAAACGCGGCCATGATTTTCTTGGACGACTTTTTCAAGAACCGGTGCCAGCTGTTTGCACGGCCCGCACCAAGGCGCCCAGAAATCGACGAGCACGGGTTGGTTGCTGTCGAGCACCTCAGTCTGAAAGTTGGCGTCGGTAAATTCAAGAACATTGCCTGCCATGACCGCATATCCCATTTCTGAAACGATGGAGCGCTGCGGTTCCGACTCCAATCGTCGAACCGAAGCGGCAAGGGCGTTTTGACCGTGCCGAATTATAGGGAACCGCCGATTCCTGTCAACGGGCACTCCCGGCGGCGACGCCGCAAGGCCAATTCCAGAAACGGGATTC
>JANMFT010000437.1:0-9574 GCA_031374255.1 Limoniibacter sp.
GCGCGCAGATTTGGCCTTTGCCATTGCGCAAAAACGCACCGCAGGCACAACGGTTGCCGCCACAATGATGGGCGCGCACATGGCGGGAATTTCAGTCTTTGCAACAGGCGGCATTGGCGGTGTCCATATGGGCGCTGAACTTAGCTTTGATATTTCAGCGGATCTGGAAGAGCTGTCGCGCACGCCCGTAATTGTCGTTTGCGCCGGTGCAAAAGCGATTCTTGATCTTGGCAAAACTTTGGAAGTTCTTGAAACCAAAGGGGTTCCTATCGTAGGTTATGGCACGGATACCCTGCCCGCATTCTGGTCACGGCAAAGCAAGTTCCCAATTCCACTGCGATTAAACGATGCGAAATCAATTGCTGACTTTGAGCGCTCGCGGCGCGAACTTGGCCACCATGGCGGCATGCTGGTTTGCAACCCGATACCTGTTGAAGCCGAAATTCCTAGTGAGCGCATGGCGGAATTTATAAAGACGGCACAAGCCGATGCCAACGATAATCACGTCTCTGGCAAAGCCGTAACACCTTATTTGCTCAAACGAATTTTTGAATTGACCAACGGCGAAAGCCTGAAAGCCAACATTGCTCTGGTTGAAAACAATGCACGACTTGCAGCAAAAATTGCGGTGGAGTTGGCGGGATAAGGCTATGAAATTACATCATTTTACGGTTTTGGAACTTGGAAACGCTAATTTGGGCCTCACCCATTAAATACTCCTTCCAGAAATGTGCGTGTTTTTTCATCACTTGGAAACAGCAACTCAATTCGCAAATCGGCAAGCGCTATGTCTTCGGCCGATCCTAGTTGTGCAATTGTGGAATAGAAAGATAGCTCCTGCCCATTCGCCTTATATCGCGTGTGCAATACGGCGGGAAAAACCGAGGCTGGTTGTAAATAACCAACTTCACTTGAAAGGGCATCGGCCGCTTTCAGCAAAAGATCATCACCACCTAGAAACCGGCTTTCCGTGCGCAAACGTTGTGCAAAATAATGGGCTGTTTCATCCCAATTGACAATTGTTTGTCGCAAGCCGCTTGGTGCTAACAAGGCATCAAGAAGACAATCACCTTGCACTACGCCTGCTTCTGTAAACAAAAGTTCCGCAATGCGATTCCATTTCATTATGTGCCAATGGCGGTCAATGACAAAGGCAGGATAGGGCTCAAACCTCGTAAGCATGAAATGCAAACCTTGATAGATAATCTGCATGTCTGCCTCGGCCAGATCACGCGTTTTATAGAGTGGCGCAAATCCAGCCGCTTCCAGCAGCATATTGCGATCGGTGCGCGGTACGTCGAGCGCATCACTTAGGCGCACCACCATTTCGCGCGAAGGGCGTGACCGCCCCGTTTCAATAAAAGCAATATGCCTGGACGATACATTGGCTTCAAAGCCCAGACGCTCCTGACTGAACCCGCGTCTGCGCCGCCAATGTTTTAGTGCTTTTTGTAAGGTCATGCCAACACGCTACCACATAGATAAAGGGACGGCACTTACCTCAAACGTAATTGCAAGACAGCGAAATTTAACTTTCGATAGCTCCCAATCGAAGGAGCCAACCATGTTACAATCTTCAGCCATAAACGCACTAAAAACCGCTACATTCGCACTGATGATTATAGGCGGAATAGTGCTGTCCATGGCGAGCCATCCTGCCACTGCCTTCCTTCCAAATTTGTTTTTTGATTTGGTATTCTTTCCATTTGATGGCGCAGAAGGGGCCAATGAACCTGTCTCGCGCTTACTGGCAGCTTTATCAGGCGGCGCTTTCTTAGGCTTTGGCGTGACTTTTTGGTTGATCGTTACCAAACTGATGCCACGCGAACCGCAACTTGCAAAGTCGATTATGATTTTAGGCCTGCTCAGCTGGTTTTTGGTTGACTCAACAGGCTCGGTGCTTTCCGGCGCATGGTTCAATGCTGTTTTGAACTGCGCAATCCTTGCCTGCTTCTTGGTGCCGTTGAAATTCGTGAGCCATAAGTAGCGGTTGAATTGAAGTCCTTTCACACAAATTGCCGGAAGCATGCTTCAGCACCAGCTAAAGTGCCGAAGCATTCACTGGGGCAAATTAAATTACTGCTGCAACGGTGTGATCTGAATCTCAACCCGGCGGTTGGCGGTGCGGCCTTGTGTTGAGGCATTGCTTGCAATCGGGCGCTGTTCACCAAAACCAGCAACGGCAAAGCGGCGGCCGTCAATCTGGCCAAGCTGTGACAGATAATTGGCAACCGAAAGTGCACGGCGGTTTGACAAATCAAGGTTATAATCATCAGAGCCGGTGGAATCTGTATGGCCCGTCACGTCGAGCAGTGTCTGGTTGTATTTTTTCATCACCAGCGCCACCGAATTCAAGACCGGTTGGAACTGCGGTGTCACTTGATCCTTATCGACATCAAACGTGACATTGGATGGCAAATTGAGGATGATATTCTCGCCACTACGGGTCACCGATACTCCGGTGTCCTGCAATTGCTGGCGTAATTCAGCTTCTTGGTTGTCCATGTAAAGCCCAACGCCCCCGCCACCTAATGCGCCAATACCTGCGCCTATGAGAATGGCTTCACGTTGATCGCCAGAATTCAAATCCTTGGCGTCAGCATAAACGAGGCCTGCCAACGCACCGGCGGCAGCGCCAAGACCTGCACCGGTCAATGTCCTGTTCACTTGCGGTGAACCGGTAATAGGGTCGGCTGCAGTAGTGCATCCTGCCGCCAACGCGCCAATCATAGCGATTGTGATAAGTTTGGTTTTCATGCGTGTCCCCTTTTGCCGTCTCCGGCATTATAAACCCGAATTATTCCGGCTGATCTAAAATCAACCGGCGATGACTGATATTAAACGCCATGACGGCGAAATCCGGCAATAAAAAGGTAATTGCCAATTGTCTGCCTCAATTGGGTCGCTCCATCCAGTCTTTCACTGTCGTGGCCAATTGTTTGAGTGAAAAAGGTTTTGGCAAAAAGCCAAAGACAGCGCCTTCATCCAAATTCTTGGCGAACGCGTCTTCGGCATAGCCTGAGACAAAAATAAATTTGATATCGGGTTGAATTTTACGGACTTCGCCAAGCAAAGTCGGACCGTCCATCTCCGGCATAACCACGTCAGAAACAATCAAATCAATCGTGCCATTGGCAGCACGGAACGCTTCAAGAGCCTCAACGCCAGTGGAGGCCTCAATTACCGTATAACCCCGGCTTTTTAACGCCCGGACGCCGCCCATACGCACCGCGTCCTCGTCTTCAACCAACAGTATCAGCCCCTGCCCTGACAAATCTTTGGCTTCATCTTTGACAACCGCATTCTTTGTTTGCGGCTCAGTTAAGGGAATGCGGCCTTCATCATCTATTTCAACTTTAGCTGGCTCGCCGGATTGATTTTCTTCAAGGCGAGGCAACAAAATTTGGAACTCAGTGCCTTTGCCAATCTCTGACTCAACGTAGATGAATCCGCCTGATTGCTTGATAATCCCGTAAACCATTGAAAGGCCAAGACCGGTGCCTTTGCCAACATCCTTCGTAGTGAAGAATGGCTCGAAAATTTGTTTAATATTCTCAGGCGCAATGCCTGTACCGGTGTCGCGAACGGTCACCATCACATGGTCAATAACTGGCAATTCTTTCCGGCCAATTGCAGCAATTTCACTCGCGGGCACATTACGCGTGCCAATAATAATGTTGCCACCCTTTGGCATTGCATCGCGCGCATTCACGCACAAATTGACAATAACCTGCTCAAACTGGCCAAGATCAGCGCGCACCGGCCAAATATCACGCCCGTGCTCCACTTTCAGTTCCACCGTGTTGCCGACAAGCCTAGTGAGCAGCATGCGCACATCAGCCAAAACATCCGTCAAATCCAACGTTTCAGGCCGCAGCGTTTGGCGGCGCGAGAATGCCAGCAATTGCCGAACCAATGCAGCAGCACGGTTGGCATTTTGCTTTATACTCATAATGTCGCTGAACGATGGATCAGACGCGCGTTGATTGGCGAGCAGCAAATCAGACGACATAATAATGGCACTCAGCACGTTGTTAAAATCATGCGCAATACCGCCGGCCAATTGCCCGACGGCTTGCATTTTTTGCCCTTGAGCCATTTGGGCTTCAAGTGCTTTTTGTTCAGTGGTTTCAAGAGCATAGACAATTGCGGCCTCATCGCCCTCGCCATCCCCGCCGCCAACAACAGCATTCACAAAAATGCGCAAATGGCGGTCATCAGAATTCGTAAATACCGTTTCAATCGCCGAAATGTCGGCCTGCCCTTGAGCAGCAGCAGCAATGGCTTTCTGAAGTAAAACATGGTCGCGTGTGTGAATGAAACTTTCGAGTTTCCGCAAACTGCCATTGCTGTTTTGCGGATCACCGAACAACGAAATAAACGGTGCATTGGTGCGCAAAATTCCGCCTTGGCTGTCGATACCGGCAATAGCCATAGGTGTTGAGTTGAAAAACCGGGTGAAACGAACTTCGGCATTACGCACTTCATCGGTAGACTGATCACCCTCGGCGCGGTTCAGAACAACAATACGCATTCCTTCAGGAACACCATCCGCAGTGCGGTGAACAGTTTGCAAAAACCTGACCGGCAACGCCGATCCGTTGTTGCGCAGCATATCAAGGTCAAACACCGCACTGCGGGTGCCGGTGCGCAATTTGGCAGCTTTAATCAAGGCCATACCATCACCGGCCACCAAGTCAGCTATATTCATTTTGCCCGGCGCAAAGCCAGCCAAATCAATGCCAAGCCAGCCCGCCAATGCAGCATTAATATAAGTGATATTCTGTTTTTCATCCGCGGCAATGAAACCGGCAGGCGCTTGATCCAAATGATTTATCGCCTGCTGAACAGATATAAAATAGCGCTCCTGTTCCAAGCGCTCATGCGAAATATCTATGATCTGCCAAATGAAGAACTTGCGCAGCATAGCTTCAGTCGTCAGCGCCCGCGCACGTAACCGGTACCAACTTGGCAATGCCGAACTTGAACCAGGTTTTGCAGCCAGTGCGCGGTCAAGCCGGACTTCTTGATCGGCATGTTTACCCTCAGCCACTTGCTGCGACATCCGATAAACCGCTTTACTGGCCTCAACATCATGCCCGACCAAAGCGCCGATTGAACGAACTTCAGGCGCGGAATCTGCGCCCGTAATCTCCGCATAAGCCCGGTTGGCATAAATGATGCGATCACGCTTATCGGTAATCACGACCCCCTGCGGATGGCTGTCGAGAATGGCTTTAGAAAGTGCGTCACTGGCATTGCCGGGTGCAATTTGAATAAAGCCGATAACAGACGCGAAAAGATAAAACACACCCACCATAGCAAATATGCCCAAGGCCATCAGCATATAAGGTTCGCCAATCCGGCCTTTCAAAAGCACGAATGCCACACCGGCAGCAATTAAAACGAAGCCCAGCACCAGCAAATGGCGAATGTCTGTGCGCCGCGGGTTGGCATCAATAATCGGTTCGGGTGCGGCAAAGCCTGCTTTTGGGATATTTTTTTGCGGCTGCATTACGTCCCCGGAACAAATTGACAGCAAATTGAGTCGTCACGTTGAATCATATTCGCCCGCCAAGTGAAAGCCTAACCGGCAGTTCGATCACAGTTTGAACGCGGTTTGCATGTGGAAGGTGGCAGATGTGCCGTTGCCCGTCGCGCAATACGAGGTTAGATTGAAGAATAGAAATTGGAATTGTTCGCGTGGACGCCTTTTTTGTAAGCACTTTTGGGGAAACGCTTGGGCCGATTGCAAGGATGGCAGCCTTGGCACTCCTCGCTGTCATTGTACTCTGGCTGTTGTGGATTTCGCTGCGCAAGTTTCGCAGCGGATTATTTGTTTCAGGTGGCGGCAAGAGCAATTTGCCCCGTTTGGCCGTCATAGATGCGGTTCCTGTTGATTCCAGCCGCCGCTTAATACTGGTGCGCCGCGATGATGTTGAACATCTCATCATGATAGGCGGGCCAAGCGACATTGTGGTTGAATCCGGCATTGGAAAAGCAAAGCCCGTTGCAATTGAGCAACCGGCCCGCCAACCGGTTCAAACCGCCCATCCACAAGCGCCATCCCAGCCGGCACCTTCAGCCCCAACTCAACGCCCGCCGCTGGTCGCTGCACGCGAAGCCGTAGCTGATGCAGAACGCGGGCGGCTTGTGCGATCACCGGAACCGCAGGTCGCAGAGCGCCGAACAGAGCCTGCGACAGCAGCTCCAACACCACCGCCCGTCATAACCCCTCCACCTGTTATCACTCCACTTGTTATATCCCCGCAAGCTACACCACCTCCGGCGGCTGCACCTTCAGTTGCGGTTGCTGCAAAAGCGGCACCGCGCGGTGAACTTGATTTGGACAAGTTGCTCGATGAACTGCGGCCTAACCCGCTGCAAGACCGGTCTTAGGCGAACTTGCAAAAAAAGGCAGCTGTTGAGCTGCCTTTGCACAGACCAAAACAAAGCCTGAATTATTCGTCGCGGTAGATTTTCTCGCGGCGCTCATGGCGCTCTTGTGCTTCAATTGTCAGCGTAGCAATTGGCCGTGCATCCAGACGTTTGAGGCTGATCGGTTCGCCCGTCTCTTCGCAATAGCCATATGTGCCTTCTTCAATACGCTTAAGCGCAGCGTCTATTTTTGAAATCAGCTTGCGCTGGCGGTCACGGGAACGCAATTCAACGGAGCGGTCGGTTTCGGAAGAGGCACGGTCGGCGAGGTCGGGATGCTGTGAGCTGTGCACCATCAAACCTTCAATTGTCTCCCGCGACTCTTTGATAATATCATTCTTCCAAGCAACAAGTTTGCCACGAAAATAGGCCAATTGGCGCTCGCCCATAAAAGGCTCTTTATCGCTCGGCCGATACTCAGGGTGAATCGTATCCAACATGCGCATACTCCGGTTGACCGGCATATATTTAAATCAATCATCAACGGCAAGGGCATCTTAGCGCCAAACTCTGTATGAGGCTTAAATTGCAGGCTTGATATTTTATGCATAAAGTTTGGATAGAACGACAAGGCGACATTGCCGTAAGGTTAGGATTTGAGACATGCCGATTATAATTGTTATGCGGCATGCCAATGCGCAAGTTGCCGAAACTGGCATGAGAGACTTTGACAGAGCTTTATCAACAGCAGGTTGGGCGGAGGCTAATCTGGCTGTCAAACTACTGGATACGACGGGCCTTCAGATCACCAAACTATTCTGTTCTCCGGCAAAGCGCACTGAAGAAACCTTGGACTGCGTCCTTCAAACAATCCCATTGAGCAATAGCGCCATCACTTTTGAGCATTCTCTTTATTCAGGCGACGTTGCTTCCTATCAACATATAGCAACAACACTTTTGCCGGACGATGTCGCAATGTTTGTCGGCCATAACCCGATGATTGAACATTTTGCATTTGATTTGGCAAAATCCGGCGATGAAAAACTGTTAAAGAAGCTCAAATTCGGATTTCCAACAGCGGCAATAGCGATTTTTAAACTTGAAAACACGACGAATGCTGGCAAGCTAATCCACTTTTTCACTGCCAACTAATTGGAAAATTTCTTTCTCAGTTTGGGATTGGCTATTTTCCACCTATATCAAGCTCAAACAACCCCGCTTCAGGCGGCCTGAGATAATCCCTGTGTCAACTTCCTTTACCAGTTTCACCGACGAAGCTCTCATTTCGCTTGATACAATTGGTGCCCGGGCAGCATCCATACTTGACCCGTCGCTGCGCCTCGGCGTTACCGGCTTGTCGCGGGCGGGCAAAACCGTGTTCATCACAGCGTTGATACATGCGCTGACAAACAACGCAAAGCTGCCGATGCTCGCCGTACAAAAACAGGGCCGCCTCAAGGGCGCATCGCTCACGCATCAACCCGACGATACCATCCCGCGTTTTCAATATGAGGATCATGTCCGCCGCTTGATTGAAGATCGCGTTTGGCCGGATTCCACCAAAGCCATTTCCGAAATCCGAATCACATTGAACTATGAAAGTGCCAGCGGCTGGAACCGGATGTTTGGAGCCGGTAAATTCTCACTCGATATTATTGATTATCCGGGTGAATGGCTGCTGGATTTGCCGTTGCTTTCCAAAACCTACGTCGAGTTTTCAGCCCATGCGTTTGATCTTTCGCGGACACGCACTCAAATCGCCAACGAATGGCATCATGCCATCAGCGCAATTGGGCCAAACGACCCTTTCAACGAAGACCAAGCCAACAAACTGGCAGAGGTTTTTACCGCCTATTTACGGGCCGGTAAAAGCGACGAGCGTGCGCTTTCTACTTTGCCGCCTGGGCGCTTTCTCATGCCGGGTGATCTGGCGGGTTCGCCCGCTTTAACATTTGTACCGATGGAAAATGTGCCCGAAAATGCAGGCGCAGACACGTTTGCAGGTGTATTTGGCCGCCGCTATGAGGCTTACAAATCCAAAGTCATACGCCCGTTTTTCCGTGAACATGTTGCAAAACTCGACCGCCAAATTGTATTGATCGATGCACTTCAAGCCATCAATGCCGGGCCGGAAGCGGTGGCAGATTTGGAGCGCGCATTATCTGAAATTCTGGCTTGTTTCCGGCCCGGGCTGCCCGGACTGTTTTCACAATTATTCCTGCGCCGTATTGACCGCATTTTGATCGCTGCAACCAAGGCCGATCACTTGCACCACGAAGCCCATGAGGCTTTGTCCAATATTGTGCGGCGTATTGTCAATAATGCAACCAAACGGGCGAGCCTTAGCAATGCGGCAGTTGAGGTGATCGCTCTTGCCGCCGCCCGCGCCACCCGTGAAGGCACGCTCAAACATGGCAGCGAAGATTTACCTGTGATCCTAGGAACGCCGGTTAAAGGCGAGAAAATTGGCAAGGACACCTTTGATGGCAATACCGAAACTGCTATATTTCCCGGTGACTTACCAGAAAATACCGATGTCTTATTTGAAGTTGGAAAAGCCGCTGACGACCCGCTTTTGCGTTTTGTACGATTCCGCCCACCAAAACTGGAACGCACGGCTGTCGGCCTTAATTTGACGATACCGCACATCCGGCTTGATAAAGCGCTGGAATTTCTCATTGGCGACAGGCTGGTTTGACATGAGTGAAGTAAAGCGCCGCGCACCCGTTGCGATCGACATTGCACAGAAACCACCAACCAATAAAACCGTGGATGAAGCCCCGCGTTTGCCACGCGCTTTGCCAACAGCAAAAGTGAAGATTAGCGACGACAATTTCAGTGAACTGGCGAACGTAACACTGAAACCAGAACCGCTCAAAAAGCGCTGGCCGCTTGGCACCATATTCATGTCAGCCGCTGGCGCACTGATTACGCTTTGGCTATCGTCATCGCTGTACATTTGGGTCGAAAATCTGATTTCAACCAAACCGCAACTCGGCTTTTTGGCGGCAGGTTTGGCTGTTCTTACCGCTTTAGCTCTGTTCGGCTTTGTTGCACGTGAAATTTTCGCAATTGCACGGCTTTCCGGAAACCAAAAATTGCGGCAATCTCTTGGGACGGCTGCCTCCGAAAACAATATTATGCTGGCGAGAAGTGCGGTTTCAAATCTAATGAAAATTGCTGAAACCTTGCCTGC
>JANMFT010000439.1:0-3479 GCA_031374255.1 Limoniibacter sp.
CAATGAATGGCTGGTGCCGATAAAATGTAGACAGTGCTGCCATCTGCCATCATACGGCCTTGGACTTTTAAGTCTTCCAGCAGCGCAATGCGTTCAGCATTTATTTGCGATAATGCGTAATCCGCAACAATCGGGCTGGCGCAGCAGGTCACGGCGCTAGTCCCTCACAACAAGATAAAGCGGGCGACGCCAATTTTCTTGCCCGATAATATCTGCTGAAACCTCACCAGCCCATTGGCCTTTGGCGAGGCTTTGCGTGGCAGCGTAAATGCCGTCACCTTGTGGTTTGAGCGCGATGTTGTGATCTTCACCTTCATGCGATGGACGCCCAAGTGTAACGACCACATTGGTCGCTGCGACGGCATTGCCAGCGTTATCAAGCAGCGTCAGTGTCAGTTGCCCATTTGCATAAGTTGCGACGACAGCAACTCCCAAAGCTGCTTTTTCGAGCGCAGCCGTAGTCTCGTTGAATTCCTGGCTGGCCACATAGGAGTTTTTGACCACAAGGCCGGTCCAGCTGCTGAACGCAAAATAGGCCATTGTGAAATTGGCGGCAAAAACAACACCAAAAAACGCCAGCAAAATCGCCAGCATATGGCGTCCAGTATACGTTCCGGCTGGTGCAGCCTCATTCATCTCATCGTCTCCGTCACTTCAAAAACAGCATTGTAAGTATCGGTTTCAAGTGACTTTTGATCCAGCGCAATGATTTGGAACGGGGTTTGGCTGTCTTTGCTCATGTGAGCCAATGCGGCGGGTGCAACGGTAATAAACACCCTCAACGCACGAACCTTGTTTGGATCGACGCTTACAATTGCACGCAATGGCTCAACCACATCGGCCCCGTCTACCCCGATGCTGGCATCGGAGAGGTTTTCAATGCTCAGTACAACATTTCGTGGTTCCAACGCTTTGTTGAGTAATTTAATCGTGTAGCCGTTGCGCACAGAACCATCAGATAATTTGATCGCAACCGGGTTACGGTCATGTTGAACATTGATTTCGAGCTGGCCGCGATTGAGGAGCGAATAGACAAGCGCCGCGCCAATCAGCAGCCAAGCACCGCTGTAAATCATCGTGCGAGGTCGCCATAAAACCCGTTTATCAAAATGTTTGACAGCCGGTATGAATGCTCCAGACGCTTCGCGCACATGTGCTGGTTCAATGGTTCCCGGCGTTGGGCTGGCAAGCGCCATATTGAAATCATATTCACTCAGCGTTGAATATGAGATCAAGCCGCTGGGCCTCCCGATTTTCTCCATCACAGTGTCGCAGGCATCAATGCACAAAGCGCAGGTGATGCATTCCATCTGCTGGCCATCGCGGATGTCGATTCCCATCGGGCACACCACGACGCAAGCATTGCAATCAATGCAATCTCCAACAGATTGATTGATTGCCGCAGCCTTCTTGGTCCCGTGGCTGCGAGGTTCGCCGCGCCAATCATTATAAGTTACAACCAGCGAATCTTCATCAAGCATCGCCGCCTGAATGCGGGGCCAAGGGCACATATAAATGCAAACCTGCTCGCGCATCAGGCCGCCAAACACATAGGTTGTGGCGGTCAAAATGGCGACTGTTATGTAAGCAACGGCAGGTGCATCGAACGCGATGAAACTTTGCAAAAGTGTTGGTGCATCGGCAAAATAGAAAATCCATGCGCCGCCGGTTGCAACGGCAATCACCAGCCAAATGGCATGTTTTGTTACCCGCAAACGCAATTTACGAAATGTCCATGGACCTTGGTCAAGCTTTATGCGGGCGTTACGCTCGCCTTCAACATAGCGTTCAACCACTAAAAATAAATCAGTCCACACGGTTTGCGGGCAGGCGTACCCGCACCACGCCCGGCCAACAACCGAGGTCACCAGAAACAATCCAACCCCGGCCATCACCAGCAGACCTGCCACATAATAAAATTCTTGCGGCCAAATCTCTATAAATAAAAAATAAAACCTCCGGTGCGCCATATCGATCAATACGGCCTGATCGGGCGCATAAGCGCCCCTGTCCCAGCGCAGCCAGGGCGTGATGTAATAGATTGCCAGCGTTACCGCCATGATGATCCATTTCAGGCGGCGGTAAAAACCCTCTGCCCGTTTTGGAAAAATCTTTTGGCGGGCGTTAAACAGCGCACTTTTTGCTTTTGCGCCCGCGTTAACAGCAACAACATTTTGGCGCTCAATGGTGACCGGTGCTGTCATTGGCTGTCGCCGGGTGTCGCAGCCGCTTGCGCCTCAATTGTTCCACCGCCGAGCGACATGACATAGGCGGTCAGCATTTTAACCTTGGTGTCACCAAGGCGCGGCTCCCAAGCCGGCATCATACCATGGCTCGGTTGAACAATTTGCGCATTTATCTGCTGTGTTGTGCCACCATAAAGCCAGATGGCGTCGTTGAGTTGTGGTGCGCCAAACTCAATGTTGCCCTCACCCTTTTCGCCGTGGCACGCCACACAGTTTTCAGCAAAGATTGTTGTGCCTGCAGCGGCAAGCGCAGCATCATGGTCAAGTGCGCCCATTTGCAAAACATAGTTTGCGACCTGCTTAATCTGGGCAGGTTCCAAAATTCCGTCCTTGCCGAATGACGGCATCATGCTGTCGCGGGTGTCAGCATCGGTCAGGCTACGAATACCGTGCTTGAGCGTCACATAAACCTGGTCTGGCGTCCCGCCCCACACCCATGAATCATCATTGAGATTGGGGTAACCGATGCCACCTTGGGCGCCCGAGCCATGGCACTGCACGCAGTTGACCTTATAGAGCGATGCACCTGCTGAAACTGCAAACGTGCGCAATTTTGCGTCGGCTAAAATGCCATTGATATCTGTTGCAGCAATCTGGCTCGTAATCGCCTCATTGCCCTTTTCAACAGCGGCCAATTCATTGCGCAAATCGCCCCGGCTTGACCATTCAGCCAAACCTTTTGATGTTGTCGTCAGGCCCGGAAATGCAGGATAAACAATTGCATATCCGATTGACCAGACAATGGTCGCATAGAGCGTCCATAGCCACCAGCGGGGCATCGGGTTGTTGAGTTCCTTGATGCCGTCCCATTCATGGCCGGTTGTGTCCACGCCTGAAATTTCGTCAATTTCTTTATTGGCTGACATGAGGCGGTTACTCCTTGAACGGAATGTTGGCGGCGTCTTCTTGGCCCTTTTTTCCAGACGGACGGAATGTGAAAAACAGCACGAAGACAAAAAATACGACCATCATCAGCAAGCCCCAACTATCGGCAAAACTGCGCAAAATATGATAATCAAGGTCCATCAGTGTCTCTCCTACCGCTCGTTTTTCGCTGGCTCGTAAACCGAAAAATCCACCAAAGTTCCAAGCATCTGCAGGTAAGCCACCAGCGCATCCATTTCCGAAACGCGGGTCAGATCGCCATCAAAATTACCGATGTTTGCCTTGGGATAGCGCGTTTCCAAACCAGCGGTATCAGCTTCAGGGTTGGCCTGAGCGGCCATATCATCG
>JANMFT010000441.1:0-2764 GCA_031374255.1 Limoniibacter sp.
GCCGTGCCAGTTTTCCATGCGCTGAAAATAGGGCTGCACGCCGGCCGCGCCCCAACCTTTAGCGCCTTGGCTCTCCCAATAGTCAAAGTCGTCCGCATGCCCGCGCACATAGACCATGCCGTTGATGGAAGACGATCCGCCAATCACCCGCCCGCGCGGGGTTACAAGGGTGCGGTTGTTCAAACGCGGCTCAGGTTCAGTTTTAAGGCCCCAATCATACATCTTCATGTTCATTGGAAACGACAGCGCCGCAGGCATTTGAATAAACGGGCCGATATCAGTGCCGCCCGTCTCGATTATCAGCACTGAATGCTTGCCGTCTTCGCTCAAACGATAAGCCAGCGCCGCGCCTGCCGAGCCTGATCCCACAATCACAAAGTCGGCTTCCAACACATACATTCCCTATATTTCTGGCAATACAATAATTCCAAAACAATGCGCGGCAATGGCTCCAAAACGGCATGAACTGGTTTGCCCTTCGGCTTTTTCAGCGTTAAGCAGTAATGGTTATGTGAGGAGAATAATTATGCGTCTGTGCCGTATCGGGCCTAAGGGCAAAGAAAAAACCGCAATCATTGCCGCCGACGGCACGTATCGGGATTTATCGGCCCACGTGCCGGTTTTGGCGGGCGAGGCCGTCAGCCTCAAAGCACTTGATAAAATCCGCAAAATTCGCCCCGAGCGTTTGGATATCATCGATCCCGTCAAACGCTACGGTTCGTGCCTTGCCGCCGTGCCTAATTTCTATTGCATTGGTCTCAACTACGCCAAGCATGCCGCTGAATCCGGTATGCAACCGCCTAAAGAACCGGTTTTATTTTCCAAAGCTGCCAGTACCGTACATGGTCCATTTGATGATGTGATTATTCCGAAAAATTCTTTGAAGGCCGATTGGGAAGTGGAACTCGGCGTGATCATCGGCGCGGCCTGCGAGCATGTCGCTGAAAAAGACGCGCTCGCCCATGTTGCGGGTTACTGCGTGATCAATGATTTATCGGAACGCGAATTTCAAATTGAGCGCGGCGGCCAATGGATCAAAGGCAAATCCGCGCCGACCTTTGGCCCGATCGGCCCTTATTTCGTTACCGCTGACGAAGTGCCGAACCCACAAGATTTGCCACTGTCCTTAAAGCTTAATGGCGTGACAGTGCAGGATTCCACCACTGCCGACATGATTTTCTCGGTTGCAGAAATCATATCGTATATGAGCCGGTTCATGCGTCTGGTGCCGGGCGATATCATCACCACGGGCACACCGGCCGGCGTCGGTATGGGCATGAAGCCGCAGCGCTTCTTAGCGCCGGGCGATGTAATGGAATTGACGGTTAAGGGCTTGGGCGAGCAAAGGCAAAAAGCCGTTGCCTATGGCACTGTCTGAGCTTCCTCAACAAAAACAACGGATCGTGGCGCAACATCAACATGTGCGCCGCATTTCTGCTTGTTGAGGCCGTCACGCCAGCTGAACCCCATGCGTTCCGGCAAAACGAAATGGGCTGCTTCACGCGTGCGATTGAGCAGTATAGCCAGTCGTTTGACTTCTGGATTCTTCGGATCGGCCAAAACCATCATCGATGTTCCGGCATCCGGCGCATCCCAATCATGTGGCTGCATCGGCAAACCATCGGGACGTAGCCAAGTCACATCAGGCAAACCGTCATTTACTTTGCCGACTAAGTTTTTTTGGTTTCGAAGCAGAGGATTGTTTCGCCGCATTTTGGCTAGCATCGCAACGTGGTTTTCCAATTCAACGTCACGGCCAGCCCAGTTCACCCAAAAATCTGCATTATCCTGCGCATAGGCATTATTATTGCCATGCTGTGTGCGGCCAAACTCGTCCCCGGCGGTTAACATAATGCTGCCGCGCATGGCAAACAAAGTGGCAAGCAGTGCTTTTATGTCCGCCTTCCGCGCCGATAATACATCTGGATCACTGGTCTCGCCCTCAACGCCATTGTTCCACGAATGATTGTCATTATGGCCGTCGCGATTGTGCTCGCCATTGGCATCATTGTGTTTGTGGTTGTAAGCCACCATATCGGCCAGTGTAAAACCATCATGTGCTGCCAGAAAATTGACAGAGCGGGTAATTTTAGCGCCATTCCGGCTAAAGATATCAGCTGAACCCGCCAATCTGGTTGCCAGCGCTCCAAGCTTCCAAGCGTCGCCGCGCCAGAAACAGCGCAAATCATCACGCGCGCGGTCGTTCCATTCCAGAAACTTCTGCGGAAAATTACCAAGCTGATAGCCGCCGGGTCCAATATCCCACGGCTCAACAATCAGTATGCGATCTGCCAAAACATCATCACTTTGCATGAGCGACAGCAATTCAGCTTGCGCATCAAAACCTGTCGCCGTGCGGCCCAGTATAGGTGCCAGATCAAACCGGAAACCATCAACACCCGCGCCCAAAACAAAATGACGTAAACTATTAATAATAAGCTGGCTAACTATTTTATGGTCACATTGCAGCGTGTTTCCCGTGCCAGCATCATTAATAAGCAATCCCGGTTGATCCGGCATATGGCGGTAGTAAATGTGGTTATCGAGACCGCGCATCGAGATCACCGGTCCAAAACGGTCGCTCTCGCCGGTATGGTTAAATACCAGATCCAAAATCACCCCGATACCGGCTTTGCGCAGCGCATCGGTGGCAAACTTCAAATCGGCAATTCCATTCGGGCAAAGCCGGTGGTCAACCGCCATCATTGTAACCGGGTTGTAGCCCCAAGCATTGCGGAGGCCCAGCGGACCCAAGTGCCGTTCA
>JANMFT010000445.1:0-3180 GCA_031374255.1 Limoniibacter sp.
GACTTTGAATGATCAAAACGAGGCACGCGGCCCAAATGCGTGCGGAAATAGGAGTCAACGCCTTGCGGTTGGGTGTAGCTGACCAACTTCATCAACCCTGTTCCAAACCCGCCGGTCAGGCTAATCTTCGGCAATTTTGTATGGCCAAAACCGGCCTTGCGCATCAAGGCGACTACTGCCGTCATATCCATATTGGCGCTGGCGGTGATGTAGCGCCCTTCGGCTTTAAGGTTTTCCATTGCTGCAACATGGGCATCGGCCACATCGCGCACATCGACAAAGCCCAAATTGAGCGCCAAAATTGCCGGATATTTGCCATTGATGATATCCACCAAGATCTGGTTGGAACTGTTGATGGCATTGGTGTGCGATGGCCCGACGACCACAAACGGGTTGATGACAACCAGATCGAACGCTGGCTTCTCACGTTTCATAAAATCCCATGCCGCCCGCTCAGCCAAAGCTTTCGAATAATAATACGGGTTGCGCGTCAACGAACTTTGCGCGTTCCAATCAGCCTCCGTCAGCACCCGCCCGTCAGGCTCATCGGTAATCGCCGCCACGGGTGAGGTGAGCACAACCCGCTTAACCGTTTTGCTTTTCGCCGCCGCCTTCAGCATCGACACAGTGCCGTTCACCGCCGGATCAATCAGATCGCGCTGCGCATCCGCCACAGTGAGCACATAGGGGCTGGCCATATGCATGATGGTGTCGACATCCATCACATGGGCGTTGAACGGGTCGGCATCGTTGAGATCAGCCGCAACCAAAGTAAGGCGATCCTTCGCACCGGGCATCGCTGTTAAATGCGCGTTCTTATCCGCTGCTTTTGGGTCACGAACCGTGCCCTTGACGCTATTGCCCTGAGCTAAAAGCCGCTCAATCGCGTGGCTGGCAATAAAGCCGGTGGCGCCCGAAACCAAAACTGTGTGTGCCATGATAATTCCGATGCAATTTCATAAAACAACAAAAGTGACGCTATAGAACCTACCTCTCTTGCCCGCATGGGCGCAAGCCGCGCCGAAACACACCACACTTGCCATCAACGCGTGTCTCCTGTATCGCCCGCCTGTCCGCGAAGACACCCTTGGAGGCATCGCGGATGGCTGGAGTTCAGCAATGATCCCTGCCAGCGTCACGGCCCAAAGCTGAACTGGCGCATGCTTCTACAACGAAACGACTAACTTTCAAAAAGGCTAAGCTCATGAGCACAGAATACACGCTCGCAGCCGTGGCACGCGAAGGGGTTGGCAAGGGGGCCTCCCGTTCATTGCGTCGCACCGGACACACACCTGCAGTTATCTATGGCGGCAACGAGGCTCCTCTCGCTATTGCCATCCAAACCAAAGAATTATCGAAACGCATTTACGCTGGCGGGTTTAAAACCTCCATCGTGTCGATCGAAGTTGGCGGCAAAACCATCCGTGTTTTGCCACGTGATTACCAGCTCGACAAAATCAAAGATTTCCCGACACACGCAGACTTTTTGCGCGTGACAGCCTCGATGAAAATCGCGGTTGAAGTGCCGGTGGTGTTTCACAATGCTGATATTTGCCCGGGCATTAAAGTCGGCGGCACGCTCAACGTTGTGCGTCACACGGTTGAATTGATGGTTCCAGCCGATAACATTCCTGAACATATTGATGTTGATTTGACGAACTTCAAACTCGGCGAATCCATCCATATCAGCCATGTGAAACTGCCGGATGATGTGAAACCCGTGATTTCTGATCGAGATTTCACCATTGCCACCATCGCTGTTCCAGCAGGTATGGATCGCGCAGCCGTGGCCGAAGCCAAGGCTTAAGGTCTGGCGAGATTTCAGCTTAGTCACCCCCGCGCATGCGGGGGCCTAGACTTTCTTTCAAACTGCCAATTCTCAAAACAAGTCTGGGCCCCCGCACAAGTGGCGGGGGTGACTAAGATTTTAGTTTTGTGCGACCCTTCATTCTGTAAAACGCATAAGCAATATAACAAGTGAAGGCCTATTCGAGCCGGAGAAACTCAAATGCTGCTGATTGTTGGCTTGGGCAACCCCGGCGCGGAATATAAAAACCACCGGCACAATGTCGGCTTTATGGCCGTTGACGCGATTGTCCGCGCCAACGGCTTTTCATCTTGGAGCCGCAAGTTTCAAGGCGAAATTAGCGAAGGTAAGTTGGGTTCAGACAAGGTTCTGCTCCTCAAACCGCTAACCTATATGAACGTCTCCGGCCAATCGGTTGCCGCAGCCGCCAGTTTCTACAAACTGACCGAAGCCGAAATCATCGTCATCCACGATGAATTGGATCTTGACCCCGGCCGCTGCAAGGTCAAAACCGGCGGCGGCAATGGCGGCCATAATGGCCTGAAATCCATCGATGCCCATATGGGCAAGGACTACAGGCGCCTCCGCATCGGCATCGGCCACCCCGGCCATAAAGACCGCGTCAACCCTTATGTTTTGGGGGATTTTTCCAAAGCCGACCATATCTGGCTGGAACCGCTGCTCGACGCCATTGCCAAAGCTGCACCTGATATTGCAACCGGCGATGGCGCAACCTTTATGAACAAAGTGACGCTTGCCACGCGCGGTGAAATTGACGAACCAGCGCTTGCGACACCAAAGCCAAAAGCGCAAAGCCACATCAGGCAGGCACGCCTTGCCCCAACGATCAAATTACCTGAGACCGGCCCCATGGCCGCCACGCTGAAAAAGCTGCTCGGACACAAGAAAGAAGACTGACCATGACTGTAAAATGCGGAATTGTGGGCCTGCCAAACGTCGGCAAATCAACGCTGTTCAACGCCCTCACCCGCACAGCGGCAGCGCAGGCAGCCAACTATCCGTTCTGCACCATTGAGCCCAATACCGGCGATGTCGCTGTGCCGGATGCGCGGCTGAATGTGATCGCCAAAATCGGCAAGAGCGCGCAGATTATAGCCACCCGCATTTCATTTGTGGATATTGCCGGCCTCGTGCGCGGTGCTTCCAAAGGCGAGGGCCTTGGCAACCAGTGTCTTGCCAACAACCGCGAGGTGGATGCCATCATCCACGTGCTCCGCATCCGGCACAGCGACATCGCCGGTAGTGGGCTCAAAGGTGCAGAACGGATAGTTGGCTGCCTGCGCTGCCGCTGTGCGGGTGAGGGCGTTGAACAGCGTTGATTTGCCGACGTTTGGCAGGCCCACAATTCCGCA
>JANMFT010000471.1:0-5611 GCA_031374255.1 Limoniibacter sp.
CGGCTTTTTTATCGTCGTTGCATGCTGAAAGCGCTAAAGCCGAAACCAGTAGTGCACAAACACCGGCACGTTTCAGGGCAACAGAAAAACTCAACATAGAATCACTCCAAAAGTGGGGAAAATTTAATCTGGATCAATCCAAACGATTTTACTTTGCTCTCAATAGGGCAAGATATCTTCCAGCCGCATTTTACGCGAGTTCCAACGCTTGAAGCAAGGCCAGCTGCCACTTCTCCACCAGCTTAGTGGCGCTTTGCAGCCAAAACATTAGCGCCGAGTATCGCCAATGCTTCGCGAAGGGCATCATTCTCAACATTCACTACTTTGGCCGCCGCTGCTTCAACATGCTCTGCCAAGGGTTTTGGCCGTGAGGTTTTGGTTTCAACCCGCATTTGTTTTTGCGAGATTTTCACGCGATCAATTGCGGGGTAGCCGAAGAACACATTGACGCGTGATATGATGCTTGTCGTTTCATGCTGCAAAGCCAATGCCACCGCTGGATCGGCGCTGATAAATAATGTGGCCGGAGCATATGGATCGTCGCTTTTATTGGCCCTGCTCCAGCTTATTTTCGCCGGCCTACTGAACTGGCCAATACGCTCGCCAGCAATTTCAGGCCAAGCGCCAATCAGGGCAGTCGTTAGCCCGGCACGTTTTTGTAATAGCGGGTCGAGCAATTCAGGCACAAGGTCGCTCAGCGTTACAGCGTTGAAGCTGCGCTTAAACGGTTTAGTCTTGCTGTCGGGCTTCTCGTCGTTCATGGCTGCAATCCATGACATTTACGAATGATCTTCTCAATTGGTATGATCATAATGCGCGGGTTTTGCCATGGCGTATTTCTCCGGCTGACCGCGCTTTGGGCGTAATGGCAAACCCTTATCATATTTGGCTTTCCGAAATCATGTTGCAGCAAACAACCGTCAAAGCCGTTGCGCCTTATTTCTTAAAATTTTTGTCGATCTGGCCAAATGTTGCCGCTCTTGCTGCTGCCGAGGATAATGGCGTTATGGCGGCTTGGGCGGGCCTTGGTTACTATAGCCGCGCGCGCAATCTAAAGCGTTGCGCCGAAATGATTGTGCGCGATTTTGGCGGAAAATTTCCGGAAAACCGCGCGGGGCTACTCGGTCTGCCTGGCATTGGAGACTACACAGCGTCGGCCATGGCTGCGATCGCTTATAATGAATCTGTTGTGGTGATGGATGGTAATGTGGAGCGGGTTTCGGCGCGATTATTGGCATTGGAAACACCGTTGCCGGAAGCAAAACCTGCTATTCGTTCATTTCTAGAGCCAATTGTGCCCGTCAACCGCCCGGGAGATTTTGCCCAAGCCATGATGGATTTCGGCGCAACGCTTTGCACGCCACGGTCGCCATCTTGCGTGATCTGCCCGATTGCCCGCCATTGCAAAGCGCGAGGCAATGACCCTGCCCGCTTTCCATATAAGTTGACCAAAGCCGCCAAACCGGCACGCAAGGGTGCCGCGTTTGTATCAATCCGCAGTGATGGCGCAATCTGGTTAGAGCGCCGCCCGCCAAAAGGTCTTCTGGGTGGTATGTCGCAAGTGCCGACAACAGATTGGGACTCTCGCAGAGATGGCGCAACTGGTACTGAAGCTGCACCTTTTGATGACAAATGGATTCATAAAGGCCGCGTCAGCCATGTCTTCACGCATTTTACTTTGGAACTTGAAGTTTATCTTTCAACCGATGCGAAACCTCACGGCGAAGGCTGGTGGTCAACTGACCCGACCACAGAAGCCTTGCCAAGCCTGATGGTCAAAGCCATTCAGCAGGCCCAAAAACAAACTTGAGTCGCGCGGATGATTGACCACATCGTTTTCGACATCGGCAAAGTGCTGATCCGCTATGAACCTGAACTGGCATTTATAGACGCCATTCCAGACCGGCATCACCGGGAGTGGTTCCTTGCACATGTTTGCACCGGCGCTTGGAATATCGAACAAGACCGTGGCCGTTCGTGGGCGGATGCGGAGGCACTACTGATTGACCAGTTTCCTGATGAAGAAGCCAACATTCGTGCATTCCGGCAGAACTGGCGGAAAATGGTTCCCGCCGCAATTGACGATACGGTCGCTATTATGCGTCAACTCATCGAAAACGACCGTGATGTGACAATGCTTACCAATTTTGCGTCAGACACGTTTCGCGAAGCGCAAGAGATGTATCCTTTTTTACTCGAACCGCGCGGCGTGACGGTTTCAGGTGATGTCGGGCTGATCAAGCCGGATATTGCAATCTATGAAATGCACCACGGCGCGTTCGGCCTCAACCCTGGCCGCACTTTGTTCATCGATGATGTTCCAGCAAATGTGGATGCCGCCCGCAAGTCCGGATGGCAGGCCGTGCGGTTTATTGATCCAGAGACTTTACGACACGATCTGGAAGGCTTCGGGATAAAACTCTAACTAACCTGCTTTGGCCATGTCGCGGCGCACATCACTTCTCAGGTCATCAATCGGTGCCAAGCCTTTTGGCCCTTCATAGTGCCAATATGTCCAGCCATTGCAGGCTTCCATGCCCTGCACCAATGCGCCAATACGGTGAATTGAACCTGCAACGCCGTTGGCCAGAATTGTTCCGTCTGCACGAACAAGTGCTTTGTGACGGCCTTTGGCGTCGCTCAGCACATCGCCAGCTTTAATGAGGCCGGTTTCGAGCAGCACATTGAACGCAACGCGCGGTTCAGCACGTTTACCGGTCATCACGCTTAAAAGCGGGTTGGCCATCGGTTCGGCTGCGGCAATGCGGGCGGTAGCGGCGTTAATATAATTTTGTTCGCGCTCAATACCGATGAAATTGCGGCCAAGCTTTTTGGCAACCGCGCCCGTTGTGCCGGTGCCGAAAAACGGGTCGAGCACCACGTCGCCGGGTTTGGTTGAGGACATCATGATGCGCGCCAGCAAGGCTTCCGGCTTTTGCGTGGGGTGAACTTTATCGCCAGCCTCATCTTTCAACCGTTCGCCGCCAGTGCAAATTGGAAACAACCAATCCGAACGCATTTGCACATCATCGTTGGCGGCCTTCATCGCCTCGTAATTGAACGTGTAGCTTTTGGCTTTGGCGTCTCGCGAGGCCCAAATCATGGTTTCGTGGGCGTTTTGAAACCTGCGGCCACGGAAATTTGGCATCGGGTTGGTTTTCCGCCACACAATATCATTCAGCATCCAAAAGCCGAGATCCTGCATAATTGCGCCAACACGGAAAATATTGTGGTAAGAGCCGATCACCCAAATTGTGCCATTGGGTTTAAGCACACGGCGCGCCGCGAGCAGCCAAGCGCGCGTGAAAGCATCGTAAGCGGCAAAACTTTCGAACTGGTCCCAGTGGTCGTCGCATGCGTCAACCTTGGATTGATCGGGCCGGTGAAGCGTGCCTTCAAGCTGCAAATTATATGGCGGGTCGGCGAAAATTACGTCAATTGAATGGCTTGGCAGCGCATCCATTGCGGCAACGCAATCGCCTTTAAGAATGGTGTTGAGCGGGAGAGACGCAGCAGCAAACGGCTGTGCGGTGGCAGTGGTTTTTAACTTGGGCAACATGAATGCAACTCAACTGATACGCGGAACTCGGAGCCATATGGTTACCGAACATAGTGAAGTTTGCGTTTACGGCGCGCCGTTTACTGTAAGATTTATCTTGCGCCCTCCAGTTTGCCGCGTTAGCCGCTGCCGACCAAGATCAAAGCTGTCTGAACCGGACCCGTGATAAATGCCTGATATTGATTTGATGATTTTTGATTGCGACGGCGTTCTTGTCGATTCCGAAGTGCTTGCCGCCCGCATTGATGCCGAGCTCATAACCGCTGCGGGCTATCCGATCACTTCAGAAGAAGTGTCAACGCGCTACGCCGGGCTTACCTTTCAGCAAATCCTGTTCGATATCGAGAAAATCAGCCAAGTGCCGATGAGTGCGTCAATGTTGACCCGGGCTGATGCTATGCTCGATAAAGCGCTCAAATCCGTCAAAATGATTGAAGGCGCACCAGCCGCTATTGCTGCCTTCGGAGCGAAAACTTGCATTTGCTCCAACTCGACGTCGGGGCGCCTAGACATTACTTTGACCGCCACCGGCCTTAAAGGCGCGTTCGGCAAGCGCATATTTTCTGCCATGGAAGTGGGCGACAAGCGCGGCAAACCTGCGCCGGATGTATTCATTTATGGCGCAAAACAGTTCAACGCCGACCCTGCCCGTACGTTTGTGATTGAAGACAGCGTACACGGTATTCATGGCGCAAAAGCCGCCGGAATGCGCGTCATCGGATTTACCGGCGCCAGCCATTCAACCCCCGGCCACGCGGAACGGCTCAGCGATGCCGGTGCAGAAACCGTAATCAACCGCCTACGCGATTTGCTGCCGACAGTTGAAGCACTGTCCGAGTGGAGCGGCGTGGTTTAGCCAGCCTCAATTTGTTTTTGCTGGCGGGCCTTCATCATACCCGATAAATACCGTGATGTTGCGTGAAGTCGGCTGCGGGAAGCTCACTTCGGTGTCTTTAAACACAAATTGCGTTGCGCCGGTTTCGGCAATCTGCACCTCTTGCGTCGATAGTTTGCTATACAAAACTTCATCACCGCGCGTCACCGCAACGCGAATTGGCATAGTAATCGTTCCGGCTTTGCCCTTTGGCCCGGGCACTACTCGACCGGCAGCGGCAACGGTCATGGTCATTGTGCCATTGGCATATTTGCAATCCCGCGATGTTTCGGCGAGTGCGGCCTGATAAATGACGAGACTTGGGTCTTCGGTTTCTTTGCCGCCTTTTTCATAGGTGCGATAAAATGCTGTGCCTTCACGCAAATCAACCTTCGGGCAATAAGCGCGCAATTCAACATCGGTGATGCGGCCCGGTTCGCTTACCGTATCAACAATGCTGGTCCCTGCACCCGCAGCAGCAACCGTGCCTTCGGCAACCACATCTGTTTGTGTGCCAGCGGCATCTCCCACACCCAGATCGACCGGTGCGGTTTTAGTGGATTGGCATGCGGAGACTAAAAGCGCCAAAGCCAAAGCTGTCAAAATTCGTGTTTTCATTATCATTACACCCTGGAAACGCGCAAACCGGCCCTACTCGCAGGCACTTGGCTGTTGTATAGCGCCAGCGCAAGCAAAAATCGAGTTGCAAAATCAAGTTGTCACTCGCTTGGTTTTACGGCAATTCAACGGCAAACTCTTTGCCAGTTAAGGTCTTCGCCTGATGCACTATATTTCGACACGCGGAACTGCCCCGCGTTTGGCCTTTAATGATGTTCTATTGGCGGGGTTGGCCTCAGATGGCGGGCTTTATGTGCCAGAGACTTGGCCACAATTTTCGGCGACTGAATTGCGGGCGCTGCGCGGCAAAAGCTACGCCGCAATCGCCGCAACGATTATGTGGCCATTTGTTGAAGGCGATATTCCGCGCGACGCGTTCGAATTAATGGTCAATGAGGCCTACACCACGTTCCGTCATTCGGCGATTTGCCCCGTTGTTCAAACCAATTCGAACGAGTTTATTCTTGAACTGTTTCACGGGCCGACGCTTGCGTTCAAAGATGTGGCCATGCAGTTGATTGCGCGCCTGATGGACTACGTTTTGGCCGAACGGGGACAGC
>JANMFT010000019.1:0-2905 GCA_031374255.1 Limoniibacter sp.
CGATGATTGCTGCCAAGCCATAGCCCTGTAACAAATCATTGCGCCAAGACCAGAATTTGAAACCTTTAACTGAAAGGCGCTTGGCTTCCGCTTCCCAACCGCGTTTTGCAGCACCCGGCAGTTCGCGGAACGCAAAAGCATACACACTTTCGCCCAGCTTTGATGAAGCCGGGTCCTCAGGCGTCGCAACCTGTGTGTGGTGGCCTTTATTATGCTCAATGCAAAAATGGGCGTAACCGGAAAGTGCCAGAATGATTTTCGCGCCAAGTTGATCCAATTTATTGGGCTTATGGCCAAGCTCATGAGCCATTGTCAGCCCGCCGCCGCTGGAAACTCCAGCTGAAACTGCCATCATAACAGCCGCCCACACCGGTAAATTGCCCCAGATAAT
This sequence comes from Limoniibacter sp., assembly GCA_031374255.1. Taxonomy (GTDB): domain Bacteria; phylum Pseudomonadota; class Alphaproteobacteria; order Rhizobiales; family Rhizobiaceae; genus JALOTE01. The sequence goes on from JANMFT010000019.1 coordinate 392, forward strand.
TGCGCCCATTGCAAGCAAAAAACTTGCATATAAAATCGGGATCGAGGCAAACAGCAATATGCGGTAGTATTGGTCTTCGGCCAGCTTTTCGACCACTTCTTCCGGCGGGTTATCGCTGTCTTCACCGAAAATAATGTCCATCAAAGGCACAAAACCGAAATAAAACAGAACCGGAAACAGCGCCCAAAGCGGATGCGCACCCATTATCAACGCAATAGCTGTGAAACCCGGCACGCATGGCGTGGCAACCGATATCAACCATAAATAACGCTTGGTGTCGCGATATTGAATAGTGCCGTTTTGAGCTGTTTGGGCGACAAAAATCATAAATGTGTTCTCGTTTGCCAAATTTTAACGCTGATTTAATCAGCAATGCCACATTAGCATGCTTCACTTAAGAAGGAATGCTTGGCAATGGCTCACAACTGGAAAAAATTCGTCTCATTTTGGGTCAAATTGCCACGCAATACGCCGCTTCAAACCACATTACGCGGCCATTCCCGCAGGATTTTTATTGCCGATGCACCGGGCTTGGTGCCTGAGCTTTAATTTGGTTTGACCGTTAGGCGCTTTGATTGTGCCTTTAGCTGCAGTTTTACAAATCTAAGCGCTGATCGGTAATGACTGGCTCCATTTGCTTCTGCAAACCGCCCAATTGTCCACTTACTGTTAGTTCCTGCCATTGGTGCGCCATATAATTGACCGTCTGTTAGCTCTTCGATCAGGCTCAACAGCTTGGCATGATTAAGTTTCAGGCTTAGCTGAACGTCATGCCAATTGAGAACATCGTGCTGGGCTTTTAAGATTGAATTATAAGCCCTGAGTTGGCTCCACTTAAAGCCTTCTGCAGGCACTTGAATTTTTTGGCCCAGTTGGCTCTCAAAATGCCAATTTAAAAACAGTTCAACCCAATGCGCACGGTGCGCAATAATCGTTTTAATCGTGTTGCCGTCCTCATCTGCAAGGTTTGCGAGGTCACAATCGATTTCTTTCAAAGCAGCTGCGAGTAACGCAAACTCGTCTTGAGTTACTTCAATCAGCCGGGATTTTGAACCTGCAACCATATCGGTAACTACATCTGCCGCCGGACTAATATGAAGCCTAACTCTTCACATAAACCAACTGCCGCACGTCAATAAACTCTGACCTGAAACCGGCTTCGCAATAATACAGATAAAAATCCCACAAACGTTTGAAGCGTTCATCAAAGCCGAGCGGCTTAATGGTGGGCCAAGCAGACCCGAATTTTTCGCGCCATTCAATCAAAGTGCGCGCATAATCTTGCCCAAAGATAACTTGGTCTTTCAGTGCCAAGCCGAAATCTTTTGTGACTTTGGCCAATGCAAGCGGGCTGGGCAACATACCACCGGGGAACATGTAGCGCTGGATAAAGTCTGGTTTTGACCGGTAATAATCAAAATCAGTGTCGTTGATGGTGATGATTTGCAGGCCAACTGCGCCGCCCGGTTTCAGGCAATCGCGCACCTTGCCAAAGAAGGTCGGCCAGTATTTTTCACCGACAGCCTCAAACATTTCGATGGAAGCAATCCGGTCATAAGTGCCTTGCTCATCGCGATAATCTTGAAATTTGATAGAGACTTTGTCGGAAAGACCGAGTTTGGCCATGCGCTCTACAGCATAATCATGCTGCTCGCGGCTGATGGTGAGGCAGGTGACGCGCGCGCCGACCGTGCCTGCGGCATATTCAGCAAAGCCGCCCCAGCCGCAGCCGATTTCCAGAACATGGTGATCTTTGGTGAGTGCAATGGAGTCGGCCAGCGCTTTATATTTGGACTTCTGAGCAGATTCCAAATCATTCGCGCCGGTTCCATACATCGCCGATGAATAGGTCATCGAACGGTCAAGCCATTGCTCGTAAAATGCGTTGCCAAGGTCGTAATGCGCGGAAATATTGCGCTTCGAGCCGGACTTGGTGTTGGAATTTAAAACATGACGAATTTTCTGGACGAGTTTGGCGAGCATGCCTTGGCCACGTGTCATGTCGACGCCGCCGCCTGCTGAGTTGACCAAGAAGAATTCAAGAAAACTCGCCACATCGCGGCTGTCCCAATCGCCGTCGATGTAACTTTCGGCGGCGCCGACTGTGCCGTGCGCAAAACCACGAGCGGGCAGTTTCCAATTGTTGAGCGTAACGTCGGCATGCGGGCCGATCTCTTTGCCTTGCACGCGCAGTTTTTGCCCCTGTGGCAGAGTGATTTCGAGCGTGCCTTTGGAAATGCCCAGCACCATGCGCAGCACTGTACGCGCGCGCCAGGGCAGGCCCCGTGTGGCAATCGCAAAATTATCAATTGTAAGATTAGTATAGTCTGGTGATAACAAGGCGAGGCTCCCCAACTCAACTTTTGCCCAACAACAACAGGCGCTTAGAGTTGTTTACGACTTTCGTGCAGGTTTCAATGGCATGTCAGTATAACTGACGGGTTCAGGCGCAGGCGGTATCGGATGATAACGTGCCCCCTTCAGCCAAAGTTTCAATGCCTCGTAATGAATTCC
>JANMFT010000052.1:0-9543 GCA_031374255.1 Limoniibacter sp.
CGCTTCTGACCGGCCCGATGGGCTTCTTGCCCAACGACCGCGCCGTCATCGATTCGCTGGTTGCACTTGGTTTTGGTGCATCACTCATCTCGATTTTTGCGCGTCTCGGCGGCGGTATCTTCACCAAGGGTGCGGATGTCGGTGGCGATTTGGTTGGTAAAGTCGAAGCGGGAATTCCAGAGGATGACCCACGCAACCCTGCCACCATTGCTGATAACGTGGGCGATAACGTCGGCGATTGCGCCGGTATGGCTGCTGACTTGTTTGAAACCTATGCCGTGACCGTGGTTGCGACCATGGTTCTTGCTGCCATCTTCTTTGCAGGCGCTGCCAACCTCGATCAAGTAATGCTCTACCCGCTCGCCATTTGCGCAGCGTCAATCATCACCTCAATCATCGGCACGTTCTTCGTTAAACTTGGCGCAAACAACAACATCATGGGCGCGCTGTACAAAGGACTGATTGCAACCGGTTTGCTGTCAATCATCGGTCTTGGCGGCGCAACGTCCATGACTATTGGTTGGGGCGAAATTGGCGTTGTTGACGGCATTACCATCACAGGTTGGAGCCTGTTTACCTGCGGCCTGATTGGTCTCGTGGTAACCGCTTTGATTGTTGTCATCACCGAATACTATACCGGCACAAACAAACGTCCGGTCAACTCTATTGCGCAGGCATCGGTCAGCGGACACGGCACCAACGTGATCCAAGGCTTGGCTGTGTCGCTGGAATCAACTGCTCTGCCTGCTATCGTTATTATCGGCGGCATAATCTCAACATACCAGCTGGCTGGTTTGTTCGGCACGGGTATCGCAGTTACTGCGATGCTCGGCATTGCCGGTATGATTGTTGCGCTTGATGCATTTGGCCCTGTCACCGACAATGCCGGCGGTATTGCTGAAATGTCTGGCATGCCAAAAGAAGTGCGTCATTCAACCGACGCGCTCGATGCTGTTGGCAACACCACCAAAGCCGTCACCAAAGGCTATGCAATTGGGTCAGCCGGTTTGGGTGCGCTGGTACTGTTTGCGGCCTATTCAAACGATCTCAAATTCTTTGCAGCCAACGCGGATAAGTACCCGTATTTTGCTGACATGGGCACGGTGTCGTTTGATTTGTCGAACCCATATGTTGTTGCCGGTTTGATTTTCGGTGGTCTCATTCCTTACCTCTTTGGCGGTATGGCGATGACAGCCGTTGGCCGTGCCGCTGGTTCTATCGTGGAAGAGGTGCGCCGCCAGTTCAAAGAAAAGCCAGGCATTATGCTCGGCACTGAAAAGCCGGATTATGGTCGCGCAGTGGATATTCTCACCAAAGCCGCCATCAAAGAGATGGTCATTCCATCGCTTCTGCCGGTTCTTGCGCCATTGTTCGTCTATTTCGGCGTGTTGCTGATCTCTGGCTCGAAAGCGTCAGCTTTCGCTGCACTCGGTGCATCATTGCTTGGCGTCATTGTGAATGGCCTGTTTGTCGCCATTTCGATGACATCCGGCGGCGGCGCTTGGGACAATGCCAAAAAGTCTTTTGAAGACGGCTTTGTTGATAAAGACGGTGTCAAACACCTCAAAGGCTCTGAAGCCCACAAAGCCTCTGTTACCGGCGATACTGTTGGCGACCCTTACAAAGACACCGCAGGCCCCGCCGTAAACCCGGCCATCAAGATCACAAATATTGTGGCCTTGCTGCTCTTGGCTGTGCTTGCACACTAAGCCGAAAAAATAGCCCAAATAAAAAAGGCCGCTGCGAAATCAGCGGCCTTTTTTAATAGCGTAAATTTCAACCGGTCAAATTCCAAGTATGCTTTTTGCGGCACCCGATCCGCTTGAACCGGCAAGTCCTTTAATCACGCTCAGGATAAAGCCTTGGTCAGCGCCACCAGTCGGCGTGGTGCGGCTAATGAAATCAAACACTTTACCGTCCTGTAAGCCGTAGTCGGCAATGCGTTCCACCCGCTCATCTTCGCCAAAATAGACTGCAAGAACACGCTGCGAAACCACACTGGTTTTTGCAAATGCTGCGGCACGTGTGCGTTGCTGTGAGATATAGTAAAGCGCCTCTTTCCCATCAATCGTATTGGTTGTTGAAGGTGAACCGAGCGACAAGATCGCCTGCTCTCGGCTTGAGCCGACGGGCACCTGATCAAGCGCCTGCTGGTCAATGACATAGCCGTTGGTAAAATTTTGGCGGGGCTTCAAAGTATCGCCAACACCAGTGCAACCTGACAAAACGCTAAGCGCAACCAGCGAGCATGACGCTAAAATGGCTGCCCTGCCAACCGGCCTCTTGAAATAAACACCTAAAACAAACATTTCACACCCTTATTGGCAAATAGCCGCATCATTTTTCTCTTGGCTAAACCAGCTTGACGCGCGATGCAAGAAACCGTCTCCCTGCAACCCAACGGCAACTCCCAAAGAAGACCTATTTATGAATGCAATTTTGCGGCTTTTTGGTTTTGGCAACAAATCTGATCCAAAAATAGTTGACGCGCTGTATGAGTCGATTGTGGCAGCAGCGCGCCAGCCGTTTTTTTATTCAAGCTTCGGCGTGGCTGATACGCCGCTTGGCCGGTTTGAAGTGCTGAGCGTCCACATGGCGTTGATCTTGCGGGTATCGCGAAAAGCTGACCAAGGCGTAAAAGACATCGTCCAGGTTCTCAATGAAGAGTTCTTCAAGGACGTTGATCATTCGCTGCGGGAGCTTGGTATTGGCGATGCTGGTGTTCCAAAACGCATGAAAAAGTTAATTTCGATGTTTTATGGCCGCGTCGACGCCTATGTCACGGCTATTGATGCCGGTGATCAATCTGCACTTATTGCTGCACTTGAGCGTAACATGGCCCCTGACAGCAAGTTGCGGGATGCAAATGGTTTTGCAATTTATGTAATGAATGCTGCCCAAAGAATTGAAAATCAGATGCCTGATGCGTTTCTTAAAGGTAAGCTTAATTTTGAACAAAGAACCAAGGCTTAATCAGATTGGAACTCTTATTTACGCCGTCCAAGCTGCCGAAAAAGGGTGAACGTATGGCCGGTGGCGCCGGTGAACAGACGCTTGTTAATATTGCGGTTCAGCTGAAAATATTGCGTGTCGACCACCTCAGCTGGGAGTTGGTTGCAAAACCGTGGGGCAAAAAGGGGTTTAGGCTGGATGGCGTTGTCAAAGGCGCAGTTGCTCAAGCCTGTATTGTTACCCTCGCACCCGTGGAAGAAATTATTGAGGAAGTCGTGGATCTGCGTTTTGTCCCTGAAGAAAATCTGAAAGATAAACCTCGCAAAACCGGGTTCGAAGACGACATTAACTTTGACGCCACGCCGGAAGATGAGCCTGAACCCTATACGGGCGATCAGTTTGACGCCATGCCATATGTAATTGAACATCTGGCTTTGGGGCTTAACCCCTATCCGCGTGCCAGTGGTGCAGCGTTTGTTGAAATCGAGACTGCGCCGCAGGAAACATCGGCATTGACGCGTGCGCTTGAAGCCTGGACCAATAAAAAGACGACTTAGCCTGCGATTGCCATGTGATTTTTATGGAATACGTGACTGATTCGGGTTGTGCAAACGCCGTGAATGCCTATTTTGCGGCAGATTGGCCCGCTATGTGGGTCGCGGGCAGGGATACCTTACTTGGTTACCATTTCGATTGATGCGATGGGCGGCGATGTTGGCCCCGCCGCCATTTTGCCCGGAGTTGCATTGGCGCTAAAACGTCGCCCCGACATTCAACCGCTTCTATTTGGCAATCAGGCTGCCATTGACGCGGTGCTGGCAACTTTGCCGGCGCTTAAAGCCGTCGCTAAAGTCATTCACTGCGAAGTATCTGTGTCGATGGATGATAAACCAAGCCAAGCTCTGCGGGCCGGGCGTTATAAGTCTTCCATGTGGCGGGCGATCGAAGCTGTAAAAACCCGTGAGGCTGGCGCTTGTATTTCAGCCGGTAACACCGGCGCGCTGATGGCGATGTCGAAGTTTTGTCTGCGCACAATGGCAAACATTGAGCGTCCTGCAATTGCCGCAATCTGGCCCAACATCCGAAACGAAAGCATCGTGCTTGATGTCGGCGCAACCATCGGTGCAGATGCCCAGCAACTGGTGGATTTTGCGATTTTAGGCGCTGCCCTGTCACGGTCGCTGCTCGATATCCAGCGCCCGACAGTTGGTCTTCTCAATATCGGGGTTGAAGAGATTAAGGGTCAAGAGGAGGTCAAAGAGGCAGGTCGTTTGCTGCGCGATGCCAATTTGGCTTCGCTCAACTATCACGGCTTTGTTGAAGGCAATGACATTGGAAAAGGCACGGTTGATGTTGTCGTTACCGAAGGCTTTGCCGGAAATATCGCACTCAAAACCGCCGAAGGAACTGCCCGCCAAATCGCGACCTATTTGCGGGAGGCCATGAGCCGGACTTTGCTTGCGAAAATCGGTTATTTTCTCGCGCGCGGTGCATTCGAAACGCTGCGCGAAAAAATGGATGTCCGCAAAACCAATGGCGGCGTATTTTTAGGTTTGAACGGCATCGTCGTTAAAAGCCATGGCGGCACGGACGCCGAAGGTTTTGCCGCCGCAGTTGAACTCGGCTACCAAATGGCCCGCAACAATATTCTGGATAAAATTTCAGCTGACCTCGAAGCTTTTCATGGTCGCGCAATGCCTGCAATTGAAACTGCGCCAGTGCCAGTGACGGAAGTAAAATGACCCAGCCGTTTTTGCGCTCAGTTGTTCGCGGCGTTGGCAAAGCGTTGCCAAAAAACTGCGTTACCAACGCCGACCTTGAAAAAACCCTCGATACTACCGACGAGTGGATTGTGCAGCGCACCGGCATTCATCAGCGTTATATTGCCGGTGAAGGCGAGACAACGGTATCATTGGGGTTTGAAGCTGCTAAGAATGCAATTGCCAATGCAGGTTTGCAAGCCCAAGACATTGACCTGATCATTCTCGGCACCGCCACACCCAACAACACGTTTCCAGCCAGCGCGGTTGAAATTCAAAACCTGCTCGGCATTTCGCACGGCTTTGCGTTTGATATGCAGGCCGTATGCTCTGGCTTTTTGTACGGCTTTACAACCGCCGACATGTATTTGAGATCTGGCCAAGCCAAACGCGCATTGGTAATTGGCGCTGAAACCTTTTCGCGTATTTTAGATTGGAATGACCGCACCACCTGCGTTTTGTTTGGCGACGGGGCAGGGGCATTGGTTCTTGAAGCTGTTGAAACAACAGACGCCAACGCGCCCGGTGTTTTGTTTTCGAGTTTACGGGCGGATGGCGCACATAAAGACAAACTCTATGTTGACGGCGGGGTTTCCACCACTGGCACCATCGGCCATTTGCGCATGGAAGGCCGCGAGGTATTCAAGCATGCAGTCGCAATGATTACCGACGTGATTTATGATGTGCTCGAAAAAGCTCATATGACGGTCGACGATATTGACTGGTTTGTGCCGCATCAGGCCAATGTGCGCATTGTTGAGGGTGCCGCCAAGAAGCTTGGCATTCCGTTAAGTAAAGTGGTTGTCACAGTTGGCCAGCACGGCAATACGTCGGCAGCTTCAGTGCCCTTGGCCCTCGAACATGCGGTTTCAAACGGCTCAATAAAGCCCGGTGATATGGTGCTGCTTGAAGCCATGGGCGGCGGTTTTACATGGGGTGCCAGCCTCGTGCGGTGGTAGTTCCGTGGCCGTAATGTTTCAATATGCGACACTATATGCAGTTGACTTGATTACAACTTCGAATCTTGACCTAACGCTGTATTCCCTTTAGTTTCTGAAAAAATTGGGGTGCATCATGGCCGGTAAGACAATAACGCGCGCTGATCTCGCTGAATCAGTTTATCGCAAGGTGGGGCTTTCACGTACGGAATCCGCTGAACTGGTTGAAATGGTTCTTGATGAAATGTCGGAATCAGTTGTGCGCGGCGAAGCACTTAAAATTTCGTCTTTCGCTACCTTCCAGCTGCGCGACAAAACCGAGCGTGTTGGCCGTAACCCGAAAACGGGTGAAGAAGTGCCCATAACCCCGCGCCGGGTAATCAGCTTCAAAGCCTCAAATGTTTTGAAAAACCGCATTCAAACCGGACATGAAATCCGTAAGCCAACTAAAGGCTGATTCAAAAATACCAAATTTAAAGGCTGACCTCAGCTTTGACTTAAAGTAAGCTCTCAAAGCAATTGTTTTCGTTGAGTCGCGTCAGGAATGCGGAATTATGACTGATAAAAGCGTTGATGCCTTCCGCACAATCAGCGAAGTTGGCGAAGACTTGGATTTGCCTCAGCACGTGCTGCGTTTTTGGGAAACACGTTTTACCCAAATCAAACCAATGAAACGCGGCGGTGGCCGCCGTTACTATCGCCCGGTTGATATTGACCTTATCAAAGGCATACGGCATTTGCTCTATGATCGGGGATACACGATCAAGGGTGCACAACGCTTGCTGAAAGATAATGGCGTAGCATTTGTGCAAGCGCTCGGTTCTGGCGATGTTGAAGCTGCCCGCGCAATTGCTGAGCGCAAACAAACAACAGACGGCCCTTCATTGGTTGAACCTGCTTTTGGCAAGCCTTCAATGGTTGAAAACGATATTATAGTTGGCAAAACCAAAACGCCGATCACGCGCCGGATTTTCGGCCTTGGCGGGCGTGACGATGCGCCTGTTCAAAACGCCGGCGCAGAAGGCGTTGGCAAAGATGACCGTGCTTTGCTGCAGGAAACGCTGTTTGATCTGCTGGAATGCAAGCGCCTTCTTGATCAAGCGCGGTAGCGTTTAAAATAAACCTGAAGCCGATTGACCTTAAAGCACGCAACCTTGTATGCCAAAGGCGGATCGGAGTGTAGCGCAGCCTGGTAGCGCACTTGACTGGGGGTCAAGGGGTCGTGGGTTCGAATCCCGCCACTCCGACCAACCTATACAGAACCTGATTCATTCCGCTGCGATATCTGCTGCAAACGCAGTGGCGGAGGCAGCAATCCGTGCAACCAAAAGTTCCAGCCCGCGCTCAGCTGCACCAAGGCTGATAAGCGGCGCGGCATCGGCATACCAGCCGATGCGCAATGTCTCGTTTTTATCATCTTGAAAAGCATCTTTCAAAATCAAGCGCAATTCCGGCTCAAGCAATTGTTCCCCGGCCCCGCCAAAGCCAACCAAAGCAACCGGGGCAGGGTCGATCAAGGCAAAAACATTACGGAGGCCAACGCCCAGCGCACGTGCTGCTGTTTTAAAGGCCTGCCGCTCCGGCCCGTCATGGTTCAAAGCTGCTCCGGCAATTACAGCAAACTCGGCAGGGTCAATCTGGCTTTTTGGCTGGTTCTGCGGGTTTTCGCCTTTGGCATTGCGCCAAACGGCATAATCACCGGCATAAGCTTCAATACAGCCATTGCGGCCACAGCGGCACTTTGCGCCCTCATACACATGTACCATATGGCCAAACTCCGCAGCCGATGATCTGACGCCTGAAAACAGATGCCCGCCAATCACGATGCTCATTCCAATACCGTCGGTCATGGTTATAGACACAAAGTCGCCGCCATAAAGCTCGGGTTCTTGTTTTCGTAGTGCAATTGCAGTGACATCGCTGTCATTGGCGACCGTAACAGGAATGTTCAGCAGTGCTTCCAGCCCATCTGCAAAATCAACAGAGCCCTTGGTAATGGGCGACCATAGCATAACGCGACCGGCGGTATCGACTACGCCCTGAACGCCCAATGATATTTGCTTCACCGGCGGCAGTTCAGGCGGCAGTTCTCCAATTACGGCCGTCAAAGCCGTGGCAATTGCGGCATTTATTTCCGCCGCATTCGCATTGCGGGTTTCGATACGTGAGTTGCGCGACAACACTTCGTGGCCTGCAAAATCGAAAAACGTGAACCGCGCACTGTTGAGACTTAAAGCGACGGTAGCAATAAGCCCCGCGCGACGATCAACGCATAAGGCAACCTGCGGGCGGCCACGGCGAATGGCTGCTGTTGGCACCTCAGCTTCGCGAAGGATTTGATCTTGGATCAGACCGGATGTGATTGTCGAAATTGTTGCAGGAGAAAGATTGGTGGAGCTTGCCAACTCAGTCCGTGAAATAGTCTCTTTTGTTCTTACAGCCTGTAAAATCCGCAATGTGTTGGCGCGCCGCAAATCATCTGACCGCGCCATTACCGAACGAATTTGCGCGATCATTAAGTGCCTCCACACAACTTGAATTCTGCACACTGGACTTGACGCGCCCGCAAATGAGGGTGCAGAAATTCAAAGTGCCCAACAAGGATGTTGACACAGATCGATTTCTTGTCCAATCTTTTTTTCGAGCCTTGAATTAAAAGGTTCAAGGACTGAAAGCCTAAAAAAATTAGCTGTGCCATTTGGCACTCCGGGAGGATTATATGAAGAAGTATGCATTAGCGCTTGCTGGCGCAGTGTTCGCTTTGACTGCTGCAAGCCAATCGTTTGCTGCAGGCAAAACCATTGCCGTATCTTGGAAAACCTTCCAGGAAGAGCGTTGGAAAACCGATGAAGCCGCAATCAAAGCTGCTGTTGAAGCTGCAGGCAACACCTACGTTTCAACCGACGCACAGGGTTCTGCCCAGAAACAGGCTGCCGACATCGAAGGCTTGATCTCGCAAAAAGTTGACGTGATCATGGTTGTTGCATTCGATTCAGACGCCATTCTGCCATCAATCAAAGCTATCAATGATGCAGGCATCAAATCGATTGCTTATGATGTGCAGTTTGAAGATCCAAACGCACTCTACATCACCTTCGACAACGTCGGTGTTGGCAGAATTATTGCAACTGAAGTTAAAGCCGCCAAGCCAGAAGGCAACTACGCCTTCATCAAAGGCGACAAAGGTGACCCGAACGCCACTTTCTTGTTTGAAGGCATGATGGAGGTCCTCAAAGCCGATATCGATTCTGGTAAAATCAAGAACGTTTGCGAAACTTTCACAGACGGCTGGAAACCAGATAACGCCCAGAAAAACATGGAACAGTGCCTGACTTCAACCGGCAACAAAGTTGACGCAGTATTGGCTGAAAACGACGGCATGGCATCCGGTGTTATCGCTGCTTTGACAGCACAGGGCATGGTTGGCATTCCAGTAGGCGGTCAGGACGGCGATTTGGCCGCGATCAACCGCGTAGCGCTTGGCACACAAACCGTGTCTGTTTGGAAAAACGCTAAAGACCTCGGCAAAGTAGCGGCTGAAGCTGCAAATGCCTTGGCTGAAGGCACCGACCCGACAACAATCGCTGGTGTTGCGAAATTTGCCGGTGGCAAAAACAAAGTTGAAATGAACTCAATTTTGCTCGCACCAACACCAATCACCAAAGCCAACGTCAATGTTGCTATTGATGCCGGTCACATCACCAAAGAGCAAGCCTGTGCAGGCGTTGCTGCTGGTGCCGTACCTGGCTGCTAAAATCGCATTTTTGTGATGGGATAGTCAGCCGCGCCGTTTGAAAAAGCGGCGCGGTTTTTTTAAGTCAAATAGGATACTGGGGAGATATCCATGGCCGACATACCAAACAGCAGCTTAAATCCGGCGCTTCAAAGTGAAG
>JANMFT010000152.1:0-8475 GCA_031374255.1 Limoniibacter sp.
TATGATAATATGGCGTTCGGCCTAAGGATCGCCAAGAAGTCCGCCGCTGAAATTGACGCCATTGTCAAAGACGCCGCTTCAAAATTACAGTTGGAGCCCTATCTTGACCGCTTGCCAAAAGCATTGTCAGGCGGGCAGCGTCAGCGCGTTGCCATTGGCCGGTCGATTTGCCGCCAGCCGAAAGTGTTCCTGTTTGATGAGCCGTTATCGAACTTGGATGCGGCGCTTCGCGTGGCAACCCGTATCGAGATTGCCAAACTGTCCGAATCGATGCCGAACACCACCATGATTTACGTCACGCACGATCAAGTCGAAGCTATGACACTCGCCGACCGTATTGTGGTGCTAAAAGGCGGTCATATTGCACAGGTGGGTTCGCCCATGGAACTCTACCACAAACCTGACAATTTGTTTGTGGCGCAATTTATCGGCTCACCGGCAATGAACGTTGTTCCGGGTGTTATTACCGCAACCGGTAACACCACAAGCGTCAGTGTTACCGGCCATGGTACAGTGGTGCTGCCGGTTAAAACAGATGCTGCCCATAAGGGCGCTGAAGTGAAAGTTGGCGTGCGGCCGGAAGATCTGCGCCCGACTACAAACGCTAAAGACATGCTATTGTCGGCAAAACTGGATCTGGTTGAGAAGCTTGGCGAAGTGACGCTTGCTTATTTCTCAAACGGCACGGCTGAACCTCTGGTTGCCAAAATGCCGGGCGATATTGTGATTGAGCGCGGAACCAATGCGGCGTTCACGGCTGATACCAGCAAAGTGCATTTGTTTAGCAAGGAAGGCTTGGCGATCAGGTAATGACATCAAATCACCTCTGTCGTCATCCCCGCGCAGGCGGGGAACCAGCTTTATATATTAAAATCAGTTATTTAGCTGGATCCCTGCCTTCGCAGGGATGACGGAAAGTATTGGGTTTTATCTACCGCCCGCGCGACCTCGGGTCGAGCGCATCGCGCAATCCGTCGCCAATATAATTCACGCTCAGCACCGTCAGCGAAATTGCCAGCCCAGGCCACATGACGCGTGAGGGGTGAAGCTGCATATATTCTACACCGTCGTAAAGCAGGCGGCCCCATGTCGGGAAATCCGGCGGGAAGCCGAGACCTAAAAATGACAGCACAGATTCAGTGATGATCGCGGTGGCGATGCCGAGCGTAGCCGCCACCATGATGGGCGACACCACATTCGGCAATATATGCCGCAAAATCATACGGGAAGGCGTGGTGCCTATAGAACGGGCGGCCAGCACAAATTCACGCTCTTTAATGGCGAGCACTTCGCCGCGCACAATGCGGGCTGACTGCATCCAGGATGTCACGCCGATCGCAAATACTACCAGAATAAAGGTGCCGGTCTCAGGGCCAAGCGTGGCGGCCAAACTATCGCGAAACAATAGCATCATCACAAGCAACAGTGGCAGCAACGGCAGTGACAAAAACAAATCGGTGAGCCGCATCAGCACCCCGTCGAGGCGTTTGAAATAACCTGAAATCACGCCAATGGTTGCGCCGATCAATATTGAAATCATCATGGCCACCATGCCTACCAATAGCGACACTTGGCCGCCTGCCATAACGCGTGCCAGCATATCGCGCCCGAGTTGATCAGTACCCATTGGATGGCCCCAAGAGGGGGATTTGTTGCGGCTCAGCATCATTTGCGCCGCATCAGGATTTACGAAATTGGGGTCAATCCGCCAAAGGATAGGCCCGACAACGACAAACAAAATCAGCAGTGCCAAAACAAACAGGCCAAACATTGCGCCGGTGTGCGATTTGAATTGGCCCCAGACATCGCCCCATTGGCTGGAGGGTTTCTCAACAACTTTTGCACCAATGATTACGTCACTCATAGCGTATTCTCGGGTCAAGCAGGCCATAAAGAATATCGGCAATCAGGTTAAACGTCACAATCAAAAATGCGAAAATAAATGTTAGCGTTTGGATCATCGGCAAATCATTGGCGTGAATGGCGTTGATCAGGCCAGCGCCGATGCCGTTGATTTTAAACACTTGCTCGGTGATGATCGCGCCGCCGAATATGGTTGGAATTCCAATCGCAATCACCGTCACAACGGGGATCAGCGAGTTGCGCAACACGTGTTTGAGCACCACGGTTTTTTCGCCAAGGCCTTTGGCGCGTGCAGTGCGCACATAATCCAAGTTCAGATTTTCCAATGTGGAAGCCCGCATATAGCGGCTGATTTCAGCGGCGTTAAACAGGCCCAGTACCATCACTGGCAGTACCATTTGTTTGACTTGTTTTAAGAAGCTCGCCCAATCGGTCACCATTAATGTTGTGTCGTAGATAGACGGGAACCACTGCAAATGGACCGCGAAAATGACGATCAGCAACACGCCGGTGAAAAATGTCGGCACCGAATATCCCACCATCGCAATGAACGTGCCGATTTGGTCGAACCACGAATATTGCCGGTAGGCCGAATACATGCCGATTGGCACTGCGATTAAAATACCGACCAAATAAGCGGTTCCAATCACAATCATGGTTTGCGGAATGCGCTCGACGATCAGGTTAAACACCGGCCCGCGTGTTTGGTAAGAGATAATCCGCTGCAGGCCTTCGGCGTGCATGGTGCCGAACAGATAGTCGTAAAATATCAGCGGTTCGACATAGAAAAACTGTTTTAGCCACAAGCCATAACGCACCATAACAGGTTGATTTACGCCCATTGCTTCCAAGATTTTAGCACGCACTTCGGGCGAAATGGTCAGTGGAATTTCTGAGGCGGGGCTGCCCGGCGCAAAGTCGACAATCAGAAAAATAACAAGGCTGATCACCAGCAAAGTCGGTATCGCAATTAGCAGCCGACGCAAGATGTAAGTCAGCATGTTGCAATCCGCCCGCGCGTTGAAATGTGCAAATAGAGTGTGAGTTTTCTCGTCATATGAAAAGCGCCGGAGCATAAGCTCCGGCGCAAATTCATTTGTTTTATTTTACACGCGACCAATCGGCTGCATTCCACAACTCGGAATCCCAGACGTTAAGGATAACGCCGGCCAATGTGTTGGAATGGGCAGAGAGGCGGCCACGGTCGGCCAATGGCACGATAACCATGGAGTCTTTGGTTAGCATGTCATTGAGTTTTTTGGAGATTTCACCGCGTTTTGCCGGATCTTGGGTTTTGCCGAGTTCAGCAACCATGGCGTCATAGGCGGGGTCACAGAACCGGTTGACGTTTTCACCCTGCCATTGGTTGGCCGGGCTTGGAATTTTGTTGCAGAGGTAACCAGCCAGATAGGGCTCCGGGTCAGTGCCGTCAAAGTTGTTGGCATACATTTCAACGTCGGCATAAAACTTTTGGAACGTGTCCGGTGAACCGGCATCGCCGCCAAAAAACACAGATGCATCAATGGCTTTGAGTTCAACTTCAACACCAATGGAATTCCACCAGCCCTTGACGAGCGCTTGAAAGTCCTGACGCACGGGGTTGACCGATGATTGGTAAAGCAACGACAGTTTTTTGCCGTCTTTATCCAAGATGCTGTCGCCGTCGCTGTCTTTCCAGCCGGCCTCAGCCAGCAGGGCTTTTGCGCCATCGATGTTTTGGGCGATACAGCCGGTATTGTCTGAGGCGTAAATTGCCGGGGCCGGAACCAGATTACAGGTCGGGCGGGCTGCCTCACCATAACCAACGGCCACCAACAAATTGCGGTCGATTGCCATGGAGAGTGCGGTGCGCACTTTAATATCCGACAAAATCGGGTGCGGGTGTTTCACCGTTGAGCGCTCGCCTTCCGGCAAAGCCGAAGACGGGTCAGTCATATTCATTTCGATGCGCTCAACCAGCGTGCCAAATGCATTGACGAAAACGCCTTTGCCGCCAGCCTTCATTTGCGTTTGCAAATCCGGGTTGATTTGGGTGTTCCAAGCGTAATCTACTTCGCCGGTTTCCATAACGGCGCGTGCAGCTGCAGCAGCATCGCCGCCACCTTTCAGCGTCATGGTTGCAAAGGCAGGTTTGGCAGGATCGCGGTAATTGGGGTTTGCTGCCAAAGACACAACGTCGTTCACTTTAAAGTCAGCGACCATGAACGGGCCGGTACCGATAGGCTTGGTATTTTGATCGTTGCACGTTGAAGCGGCAGCGCCAAGACATTTTTCAAACTGCGCTTTTTGAATGATCGGCGATGTACTACCGACAAAAGCCTGATACGGGTTTGGTTTGGCAGCCTTGAACTTTACTATAATTGTTGCGGCATCAGGCGTTTCAACCGAAGCGATGCCCTCAAAGCGTCCGCCCTGCGCGCAGCCACCTTCGGGCGCAGTGCAATAATCATGGCTGAATTTAACGTCCGCGGAAGTGACAGGTGAACCATCAGACCATTTGAGATCAGGCTTCAATTTCCATGTGATAGAGGTGAAGTCAGCGGCGACACCACCATTTTCAACCGTTGGGATTTCAGCTGCAAGTCGGGCAAACACATCGCCCTTTTCGTCAAAGCCTGCGAGTGGCTCGAGAACGAGAGATGCGGCCTCAACATCTTTGGTGCCACTCGATAAGTAAGGGTTCATTCCGGAAACAGCCTGCCAGTAGAGCACGTTGACATTGCCGTCCGCGCCACGTTCGGCATAGGCTTGAGGCGCAAGCGCAAGCAGCGCGGCGGCTCCGAGAAGCATTGTTTTCAGTTTCATTTTTGAAATCTCCCTTGTTGATCGTCTGTTGGCGATTTATTTTTGTCAGGAGACATTAGCCCAACGGCCTTTGTCACCATGATAATTTAATTCAGACCATTAACGGGCGAAAAGCAAGCGCGGCACTTCACCTTCACGTAAGGTTATCTCCTATGCCATCCACAGTGGCGTTTGACAGCGCACCTTAATCCCGCGCAAACTTCTATTTTTGTAAGGAAGGCGCAAACGCTATGGTGCAAATGCCGCTGGTGGCGATTTCAGGTTTGCGCGTTGAATTTGAAACACGCAGCGGCACTGTTGCCGGTGTGGAAGACGTATCGTTTCACATCAACCCCGGCGAAACTGTTTGCGTGGTGGGCGAATCCGGTTCGGGTAAATCTGTTACATCAATGTCAGTGATGCGGCTGATTGATTATAGCGGCGGCCACATTGCCAAAGGCTCGATCCTGTTTACCGGCGAGAACGGCCAGCAGACCGATCTTGTGAAAACTGATGCGGCAGAAATGCGCCATACACGCGGGCGCGATATCGGCATGATTTTCCAAGAGCCGATGACGTCGCTGAACCCGGTTTTCACCATTGGCGAGCAATTGATTGAGGGCCTTCGCGAACATGAGGGGCTCGCAAAAGCCGATGCTGGAAAACGCGCAATTGAGCTGATGCGGGAAGTGCGCATCCCGGAGCCGGAGCGCCGCCTCGGCCAATATCCGCACGAACTCTCCGGCGGTATGCGTCAGCGCATCGTGATTGCGATGGCCATGGCCTGCAAACCGCGTTTGCTGATTGCCGATGAGCCAACGACCGCTTTGGATGTAACAATTCAGGCTGAGATTCTGGCGCTGATCAACCGGCTGAAGCGCGACACCGGCATGGCCGTGATGTTCATCACCCATGATATGGCGGTGGTGGCGCAAATGGCCGACCGCGTGGTGGTGATGTATAAAGGCCGCAAGGTTGAAGAAGGCCCGGTTGAAGAGATTTTTGCCGCGCCTAAACATGATTACACCAAGGCGCTGCTGGCCGCCGTACCGCGCCTGGGCGAGATGAGGGGCAAGGCTTCACCTGAGCGTTTCCGTTTGATTGGTGTTGCTGAAACCGGGGCAAACGCGCCGGTTGTGGCCGACGCCCGTGTGCTGCTAGATGTTAAAAATCTGGTCACAAGATTTCCGGTCAAAAAAGGCCTGCTGCGCCGAACGGTTGCCAATGTGCACGCTGTGGAAGACGTGTCTTTCAGCCTGAAATTTGGCCAGACGTTATCGCTGGTCGGCGAAAGCGGGTGCGGCAAATCCACCTGTGGCCGCTCGATTTTAAGGTTGATTGAGCCGTTGTCTGGCAAGGTTTCGCTGGATGGCGTGGATATTGCGAGCCTCAATGATAATGATTTGCGGCTCGCGCGGCGTGACATGCAGATGGTGTTTCAAGACCCGTTTGCCTCTCTTAACCCGCAAATGCGGCTGATGGACCAAGTGGCAGAGCCGATGCTGAATTTCGGCGTTGGCAATGCCAATGAGCGTCAGGATCGCGTGGCTCAACTTTTCGATCGTGTGGAATTGCCGCGCTCATTTATGAAGCGTTTCCCGCACGAACTTTCTGGCGGGCAAAGGCAGCGTATCGCAATTGCACGGGCGTTGGCGTTAAACCCGAAACTGATTATTGCCGATGAAGCCGTATCTGCGCTGGATGTTTCGGTGCAGGCGCAGGTGCTGAATTTGTTTTTGGAATTGCAAGCCGAGCTTGGTGTTTCAATCCTGTTTATCAGCCATGATATGGCGGTCGTGGAGCGTGTGTCGCACAATGTGGCGGTGATGTATTTGGGGCGGATTGTGGAGCTTGGCAGCCGCGCCCAAGTATTTGAAAACCCGCACCACAGCTATACGCAAGCACTGTTGCGGGCGATCCCCGTGGCAGACCCGACAAAACGCAAAAACGAGAGTGAATTGAATTTTAAGCCGATCCCGTCGCCGATATTCGATATTGGCTATGAGCCAAAGCCGTCTATCTATGACGAAGTCGAGCCCGGGCATTTTATGCTGCAACAGGTTTAAGTTTAATCCGCGCCACCCTATAGTCGTTCAGTAACCAAGCTTGTGACGGAGTTTTACCATGCCGATCAAAAACCGCATTGCCGAAATGCACGATGAAGTCACTGCGTGGAGGCGGGATTTGCATGGGCATCCGGAATTGCTGTTCGATACGCACCGGACATCGGCTGTGGTGGCAGATAAACTCAAAGAGTTTGGTTGTGATGAAGTGGCCACCGGCATTGGGCGCACTGGCGTTGTCGGGGTGATTAAAGGCCGTGTGGATACCAAGGGCCGCGTTGTCGGGCTGCGCGCCGATATGGATGCACTACCGATTTTTGAGGCGACGGGCCTTCCCTATGCCTCAAAAACCTCCGGCAAGATGCACGCCTGCGGGCATGACGGGCACACTGCCATGCTGCTTGGCGCGGCGAAATATTTGGCTGAAACCCGCAATTTTGATGGCACGGTTATTGTCATTTTTCAGCCCGCTGAAGAGGGCGGCGGCGGCGGGCGCGAAATGGTGAATGATGGCATGATGGAGCGTTTTAACATCCAGGAAGTATACGGCATGCATAATATGCCGGGCCTGCCGCTTGGCCAATTTGCGATCCGGCCAGGCGCGTTTTTCGCGGCTGCCGACCAGTTTGTGATTGATGTTCAAGGCCTTGGCGGCCATGCGGCCAAACCCCATGAGGCGATTGATACGACCTTGATTGCGAGCCATATCGTTGTGGCATTGCAAATGGTAGCGTCACGGATCGTTGATCCGGTTAAAGCCGTAGTGGTGTCTGTAACGTCATTTGTGACGGAAAGTCAGGCGCATAATGTCATCCCGGAGCATGTGAAACTCAAAGGCACGGTGCGCACGCTTGATGCTGACGTGCGTGATTTGGCTGAGGCCCGCGTGATTTCGATTGCCGAAGCTACCGCCGCAGCTTTCGGGGCGAAGGCAAAAGTCACTTATTCGCGCGGCTATCCTGTGATGGTGAATGCGGAACGCGAAACTGAATTTGCAGCGGATGCCGCCCGCAAGGTTTCCGGCCAGTTTGTGGATGTGAATTCACCAACAATTATGGGCGGCGAGGATTTTGCCTATATGCTCAATGCGCGGCCCGGCGCCTATATCTTGATTGGCAATGGCGACACCGCCATGGTGCATCACCCGAAATATAATTTTGATGATAATGCCATTCCAGCAGGTGCCAGCTGGTGGGCAGAAATGGCCGAGAGCAGAATGCCGGTGATCGGTTAGCTCGTCGCCGGTTTTGGGAATTAGTCACCCCCGCCTCTTTCTTGTGCGGGGGCCTAGACTTTGTTCTAAAAGGCCAAAATCCGAAACAAGTCTGGGTCCCCGCAATAAATGCGGGGATGACTAAGATTTAGTATTTTGCCGCACCAGCCGCAGCCACAAATCCGTCAAATGCGCGACAAACCCAAGGCTCAAAAACACCAATATCCAAAGTGGGTTTGCTCCCCGCATGGCCACCAGCAATGCGCCGAGCATTGCGATACCTGACAGCGCGTTGGGGATCATTAAGGCTAAACGTGGGGAGGTGCGGCCCCACCAAATAAAGACACTGAGTTCGCCGGTTAAAATAAAAATGGCGATCAGGGCAACCACTCCATTGGCGGTGAAAAACGCAACGATAGCGTCAAACATTTAGGCTTAAGCACTTTTCGGGCTAAAGCCCAAAAGCGTGCGCACATCTTTGACAAACACCCGCATTTGCGCGCGCCAATCGCGTTTGGAAATTTGTTTGTTGAGGTAGCTTTCCCACGTCAG
>JANMFT010000178.1:0-5711 GCA_031374255.1 Limoniibacter sp.
GCGCGTAATTCATTGGCCTATTCCGCCAATAGCGATGTGATAATGCCGCAATATGCGTTGGAGCGTTTGAACGCGCTGACCAAGGGGCGTGATCTTTATATTACTACCGAAGTTGGCCAGCACCAAATGTGGGCCGCGCAATTCATTGACTTTGAAGAACCTAACCGCTGGATGACATCAGGCGGGCTTGGCACCATGGGCTATGGTTTTCCTGCCGCAATCGGCGTGCAGGTGGCCCACCCTGATGCACTGGTTATCGATGTTGCGGGTGATGCTTCAATTCAAATGTGTATTCAGGAAATGTCTTGCGCGGTGCAGCATAATTTGCCGGTTAAGATTTTTATTTTGAACAACCATTATATGGGCATGGTGCGCCAATGGCAGCAATTGCTGCACGGCAACCGCTTGTCACACAGCTACACGGAATCCATGCCGGATTTCGTGAAACTCGCCGAAGCCTATGGCGGCGTGGGCATCCGCTGTGACAAGCCTTCGGAGCTTGACGCTAAAATCATGGAAATGATTGATACGCCGCGCCCTGTGATTTTTGATTGCACTGTTTCAGCGCTTGCCAATTGCTTCCCGATGATCCCTTCCGGCAAAGCGCATAATGAAATGCTGCTGCCCGATGAGGCCACCGATGAAGTTGTGGCCAATGCGATTGGCGCTGAGGGCAGGGGGCTGGTGTGATGGCTGATACCTTGCATCTTGCCATCGGCAATAAGCTTTATTCCTCTTGGTCGATGAGGCCATGGGTGCTGCTCAAAGCGCTTGGCATTCCGTTCACCGAAACGGTTATCCCGATGTACCGCGATGACACCAAAGCGGCGATGTTGAAATTTGCACCGACCGGCATGGTGCCTTCCATCAACCACGGTAACGTGGTGGTTTGGGAGAGTCTCTCGCTGATGGAATATATTGCTGACGCGTTTCCGGATAAAAATGTGTGGCCGAAGGATGCGGTTGCGCGGGCTGAGGCGCGCTCAATTTCAAGCGAAATGCATGCTGGTTTCCGCGGCATCCGCATGGGGTGCCCGGTTAATCTCAGCCGGATTTTCAAGCTGAAAGAGTATGGCGCGGATGTTCACGCTGATATTGCGCGGATTGAGCAGATCTTTGCGACGTATCTCAAAAAATATGGTGGGCCGTTTTTGTTTGGAGACTATTCAGCAGCCGACGCGATGTTTACCCCTGTTGTAACCCGGCTTGAGCATTATCAACTGCCGGTTTCGCCATCAACGCGCGCTTATATGGACACGATATTGAACCATTTTGCCTATCAGGCGTGGCGGGATGAGGCTTTGGCCGAGCCCTGGTATTTGTCGCATTATGAGGCCGGTCATAATGTTGAAAAAGTGCTTGCCCACCCGCAGGCAGCTTGAGATGCACGCTTTTAATATTCCAGTTTGTTTTAGAAAGTCGTTCCCATGAATGCGCATCAACAGCCGACGGGTTCGGCTTATTTTCTCGCTCCTGAAACGCAGCTTACCGAGCGCCATACACTTGCTATTGTGGTGGATAATGAGCCGGGGGTTTTGGCGCGCGTGATCGGGCTGTTTTCAGGGCGGGGCTATAATATTGAGAGCCTTACGGTTTCAGAAACCGAGCACGCCAAGCATTTGTCGCGCATCACCGTTGTCACGCGCGGCACACCGCATGTGCTGACCCAGATCAAAAGCCAGTTGGAACGCATGGTGCCGGTTCACCGTGTGCTGGATTTGACAGTGATTGCTGCAGAACTTGGCCATGATAAGCCGATTGAGCGTGAACTGGCTTTGGTGAAAGTGGCCGGAACCGGCGATAACCGCGTTGAAGCCCTTCGCCTCGCCGAAGCCTTCCGCGCCAGCGTCATTGATGCAAACACCGAACATTTCGTATTTGAAATCACGGGACGCGTTTCAAAAATTGAGCAATTTATCGCGATTATGGCGCCGCTGGGGCTGGTCGAAGTGTGCCGCACCGGCATCGCCGCAATGAACCGCGGGCCGGAGGGCATGTGAGTAGGCAGTAGGGAGTAAGGGTAACCTTTTGCGAGTTCATCTCCAATCTTCGTCATTCCGGACAACCGGAGCGCAGATCCGGAACCCATGCCAAAGGCTCTTTCATGCTCGCACTGAGTTCAATGCTTAATATTTGATAATCTTCCGGCATGGGTTCCGGGTTCTGGCGGAAGAAGCCAGCCCTGTAATGACGAAGCGGGTTGCTTGCAGCCTACTGAAAATTGGTATTCTCGGACTCTCGACTTCTTATCTTGTCCCCCTCACAACCCGCCCGTTGACCCCAATCTGATTTAGGTCAATAATACTGACATAGTTGGGAGCACTACTATGCCATGGGACAGTTTTATCGGGCTTGTTGCCTTTGCATTTGTAACCTCCGTTACGCCCGGCCCGAACAATATGATGCTGCTCGCTTCCGGCGTGAATTTTGGCCTGACACGCACGTGGCCGCATATTTTTGGTATCACTTTTGGGGTTTCAACTTTGCTTTTGGCAATGGCGCTCGGGCTTGGCACTTTGTTTGTGCTGTTTCCGCCTTTGAACAACATCCTTAAATTTGTCGGCGCGGCCTATATGGTTTGGCTGGCGTGGAAAATCGCGACATCAGTCGGGCCGGGCGAAGGCAATGGAAAATCCCGCCCGATGGGTTTTTTTGAAGCCATGGCATTTCAATGGGTTAACCCGAAAGCGTGGGTTATGGCACTGGGCGCGGTATCGGGTTATTTTAACGCTGATAAGCCATTGATCAGCGGCGCTGTTTTGCTGGTGACATTTTGGTTCACAGGACTTTTCAGTATCATTCCTTGGGCGGCTTTCGGGCAGGCAATGCAGCGGTTTTTAGCCGATGAGAAGCGGCTCAAATGGTTCAATTATGCCATGGGTGCGGGTTTGGTGGCCAGTTTATGGCCGATGCTGAAGTAATCGAGTGTCAAAAATGAATGCGAAACCGTTTATTGTTTCAAATACAAATTTAACGACTGATGGCTGGAATGAGCCAACAGGGCGCGGCGTGTTGACATGGGAAACATTGGTGGATGCCAACTTAACGCCGAGCACTGACCTTACTTCCGGCATTGCGGTCTTAGAAGCTGGTGGCTTTCTGGCCCTTCACCGACATCTACCAGTTGAGTTTTATCACGTTTTGGAAGGTGAATCGACGGTGACTATTGATGGCGTTGATCATCGTGTGACCAAAGGCGATTCTGTTTTTATTCCACCGATGGCAGAGCACGGCATTTTCAATACATCAGCAGCGCGGATGTGCCTTTTGTGGGTGTTTCCAACCAGCACATTTGCCGAGATTGAGTATTTGTTTTCCTGATTTAGCTGCAAACCCGATCAATGTCCGGTCACCGATGCTGACGTAAAATTCTAACCGGTTTTAACCCTGTTCTTTCACCTCACTGTAACGGCAATATGTTACGGCAACAGTCATGGGATTGCTCGAACAAACCACGATAATGCAATTGCGCACGTTGTCATCGCATGGCGTTGCGGAAAATGTTGCGCAGCGCAGCTCAGTTCTATCTGCACTTTCACCCTACACGATGATGCTCCGCAGGGCTTTGCGTCGTGGTGCAATTACGGTTGGGCTGGAAACGATTTCCGCAATTCAATCCATGCGGGCGCTGACCGAGGCGGCAGGACAAGGCGTGATTTTTACGCTGCATCATGTGAAGCCCGAACAGCGTTTTCTCTTTGAACCGAATGCGCATTTGTCGATCACACCGCAATTTCTTGAGACAGTCATTAAAGAAATGCAGGCGATGGACTATGAATCCATCACTTTGGATCAGGTGCCGGAGCGTTTGAAAGCCAGAGGTGGAAAACGCTTTTTTGTGATGACGCTGGATGATGGCAACCGCGACAATGCCGTGCATGCTGCGCCAGTATTCCGGCGTCACCAGGTGCCATACACGATTTTCCTGACCAAGGGTTTTATCGAGCGTACGCGCGCTATGTGGTGGGAAACTGCTGCGCACCTGATCCGTAATCTCAGCGAATTCTCGTTTGATTTCGGCCAAGGGCCTGTCGACGTTCGCTGCGCTACTTTAGAACAAAAGCGTTTTGCTTTTGACCGTATGTGTTGGTTTGTGGATACGCTTTATGAGGATGAGGCGGTAAAGCGCATTGATGCCGCTGCTTGTGCGCATGGTATTGACCCGCTTGCGATTGTCGCTTCTGAAATTATGAGTGCAGAAGAAATTGTGGCGCTCAATTCAGACCCGCTTTGTAGATTTGGTGCCCACACATTGACCCATTGCGACCTGGGCCGCGCTGCGCCGGATCGCCTTAAAGCTGAGATCGAAGGTTCAATTGACGCTGTAGAACAGTGGACCGGCACGCGCCCGACGACATTCGCCTACCCCTATGGGTTCCGCAGTGTGTTTGGCGCGCGGGAACAGCAAGCGGTTTTGGACGCCGGGATTAAACTTGCGGTGACAACGCGCCCCGGCGTGATCACGCAACAGCATTTGAACCAAACGGCGGCATTGCCACGCATTTCGCTCAACGGTTTTTATCAAAAATCTCGCTATATTCGGGCACTTGTTTCCGGAACAGCGTTTAAGTTTTTCGGCTGATTAGCGCTTTTTGGCCGAATCAGGCATGGCTGGCTGATGGCCATTTCTACAAAATCAATTGATGTTTCCGGCGAGCAAAGCGACGCGCTAAAAGCTGCGCGGTCTTGGCTGACGAAGCCCAAGCAACAAGTATTCCGTTTGTTTGGCTATGCCGGCACCGGCAAAACCACTTTGGCGCGGTTTTTTGCCGAGCAGGTTGATGGCTCGGTTCAGTTTGCGGCGTTTACCGGAAAAGCAGCGCAGGTTTTGCGAACCAAGGGTGCAAGCAATGCCCGCACCATCCACAGCCTCATTTACCGCCCGCGCGGCGAAGAAGAGCAGGAAGATGCAACAACCGGCAAAATGTCGATGGCCCCGACATTCTCCATTAATCGCCAGAGCCCAATTTCCAAAGCGGCGCTGATCATCATTGATGAGTGCTCGATGGTGGATGAAAATCTGGGTCGCGATTTACTGTCTTTTGGCACGCCAGTTTTAGTTCTGGGTGATCCCGGCCAGCTGCCCCCAATTGGCGGCGGCGGGTTTTTCACTGAGCAGGACCCTGATTTCCTGCTCGAAGAAATTCACCGGCAGGCGGCAGACAACCCGATTATTCGTATTGCGCGCGATGTGCGCGAGGGCCGCGACATTGAATATGGTGACTATGGTGAAGTGCAGGTGATTGCGCGCGGCCATGTGACCGGCGATCTGGTGATGGGCGCCGATCAGGTTTTGGTTGGCACCAACAAAACCCGCAAACGTTATAATATGCGGCTGCGTGAACTTAAAGGTTTTACCGGCCCGCTGCCGCAAGCCGGCGATAAAATGGTATGTTTGAGGAACGATCCGGCCAAGGATTTGCTCAATGGTTCATTGTGGAAAGTGATGACCGCCGCGCGTGAAACCGTGAAGCCGGGCATTAATTTGCTGCTGACGCCCGAAGAAGAAGACTTCCGCTCCGGCATTGCAAAAATCAAATTGCTCAAGAAACAATTCGAGTTTCCCGATGAGGAAATCACGTGGCAGGAAAAGCGCCGGTATGATGATTTTGATTATGGCTACGCACTGACGGTGCACAAAGCCCAGGGCAGCCAGTGGGACAATGTCGTGCTGTTTGATGAAAGCTATGCGTTTAAAGACATCCGTGAAC
>JANMFT010000183.1:0-6790 GCA_031374255.1 Limoniibacter sp.
TCGCGTCCTGAACCTGATGCGGGCCGTTTGACGGGTGAACTCGAACAACTAAACGCCGCCGTTTCAAATGATTTGCTTGATCAGTTGATTGGGCGCTTACGCATGGACACGCCAGTCAAAGTCAACCAGACCGCCATCGACCAAGCGTTGAACTTCTAACCACATGGATGCGTTCAAACCCTTTATCGCGCTGGCGGCTTCCGGCACTCCGCTGTCAAAAAACCAGTCACGTGACGCATTCGACCTGATGATGTCGGGCGAGGCAACACCGTCGCAAATTGGCGGCTTTCTCATGGCGCTACGGGTTCGCGGCGAGACTGTCGATGAATTAGCAGGTGCGGTGGCATCTCTTCGCTCAAAAATGCTGCCGGTGGTTGCACCTGATAACGCAATTGATCTTGTCGGTACCGGCGGAGATGCGTCGGGCTCTTATAATGTATCTACTTGCGCTGCATTCGTTGTCGCGGGCTGTGGTGTGCCAATTGCCAAGCACGGCAATCGCGGTCTGTCATCGCGTTCAGGTTCTGCAGACGTGTTGATGGCACTTGGTGTGCATTTGGAACTGGCACCAGATGACATCACGCATTGCATTAGTGAGGCTGGCATAGGCTTCATGTTTGCGCCCGCGCACCATTCTGCCATGCGCTTTGTAAGTCCCAGCCGCGTGGAACTTGGCACAAGAACAATATTTAATCTGATGGGCCCTCTTTCAAATCCGGCTGGAGTGAAGCGCCAATTGCTCGGTGTATTTGCGCCGCAATGGCTGATGCCGGTTGCAGAAACGCTGAAAGACCTAGGTTCAGAATTGGTTTGGGTTGTGCATGGCGATGGCATGGACGAAATGACAACGACCGGCACCACGCAAGTGACCGCGCTTGAAAACGGAACGATCCGCAGTTTCACAATTGAGCCTGAGCAATTCGGCCTTGCCCGTGTGGATAAAAACGCCATCAAGGGCGCGGACGCCGTGCACAATGCTGAAGCCTTGCGCCGCGTTTTAGAAAACGAAGTATCCCCGTATCGCGACATTGTTTTGCTCAACGCCGGTGCTACCTTGGTGGTCGCGGGCAAGGCTGGTGACATCGGCGAAGGCATTGAAATGGCGCGTAAATCACTAGCAAATGGTGCGGCGCTGAACGCGCTTGAAAAACTGGTGGCAACATCCAACGTGAGTCGAGCCAATGGCTGATATTCTTGCCCAAATTGAGATCTATAAACGTCTGGAAGTTGCTGCCGCAAAAGCCAGCGTCGGCATCAACGAGCTTACAGCCCGCATTGCAGATATTGAGGTTCCTCGGGGATTTCTCAAAGCCATAAAAGCCAAACATGCCGCTGGAGAATTTGCGCTGATTGCGGAAATCAAAAAGGCATCGCCGTCGAAAGGGCTCATCCGCGCTGATTTCAACCCTCCTGAACTGGCTCTGGCCTATGAGCAAGGCGGGGCGGCCTGCCTGTCTGTGCTAACTGACAAGCCATCATTTCAAGGTGCGCCTGAATATGTGGGCGCGGCGCGCAATGCCTGCGCTCTGCCGGTTTTGCGCAAAGATTTTATGTTTGAACCTTACCAAGTTGCAGAAGCCCGCGCATGGGGAGCCGATGCAATTCTGATTATTATGGCATCACTCACTGATGATGAGGCGATGATGCTGGAAGACTCAGCATTTGACCACGGCATGGACGTGCTGGTTGAAGTGCACGATGAATATGAAATGGAGCGTGCATTTAACCTCGCCTCCAAATTGATAGGCGTCAACAATAGAAACTTGCGCACTTTTGAAGTTGATCTCACGGTGAGCGAACGACTCTCGCGCATGGCAGGGGATGACATAACTCTCGTTGGCGAAAGCGGGATTTTCACTTATGCCGATTGTCAGCGTTTGGCTGCCAGCAAAATGTCCACGTTTCTCGTCGGTGAAAGCCTCATGCGGCAGGCCAACGTCGCCGCTGCCACCAAGGCGTTGCTCAATGGCTGAACTTACGCATATTACGACTGATGGCGCAGCGCATATGGTGGATGTGTCGGGCAAAGCCGTCACCAGCCGCAGTGCAACCGCAATTGGCGCGGTGAAAATGCTGGCATCCACGCTTGAGACAATTCTCAAAGGAAATGCCGCCAAGGGCGATGTGATAGCCACCGCACGCATTGCTGGCATTATGGCGGCAAAGCGTACTTCTGATATTATCCCGCTTTGCCACCCATTGATGATTTCCAAAGTCACTTTGGACATTGAACCTGACAATAATTTGCCGGGCTTACGCGTTGCTGCAACCGTCAAAGTCGAGGGCAAAACCGGCGTGGAAATGGAAGCACTTACAGCGGCTTCGGTCGCTTGCCTTACAATTTACGATATGGCCAAAGCGCTCGAAAAAGACATGGTTATCACCGAAATTCGCCTGACGGATAAAACCGGTGGCAAATCCGGCGACTGGAAAGCCTGATGATGCAAGGCATGCTTACCGTGGCCGAAGCTCTGGCCGCAGTGCTGGCCAACGCCAAACTTCTTGATGTTGAAACCGTTGCTCTTAACCGCGCCACGGGGCGCACTTTGGCCGAAGGGGTTGTCGCGCTGCGCACCCAGCCCCCCGCTGCAGTTTCAGCAATGGATGGATATGCCGTCCGCGCGGTGGATGCGAAGCTTGGCGCGAGACTCGCAATCATCGGCGCAGCGCCTGCTGGCAGGCCGTTCGAAGGTACAGTCAATGCCGGTGAAGCCTGCCGCATTTTCACCGGCGCAGTTGTGCCCAAGGGTGCGGACGCGGTGGTAATCCAAGAAAATGTCGAGGCCAACAACCTCACAATTGAAGTTCAAGTTGCATCCCATCGCGGCGATAATATCCGCCCTGCCGGAATTGATTTCCAATCCGGCGCAGCGCTCATTTCTGTTGGTACATTGCTGACCTCACGCCATATCGCACTTGCCGCCGCCGCAAACCACTCTGAATTGAACGTTATTTGCAAGCCGATCATTGCAATCATCGCGACCGGCGATGAGCTGCGCGAACCGGGGTCAACGCTGGAGCCCGGCCAGATCATCGCCTCAAACTCCTATGCGGTTGCTGCCATGGCGC
Organism: Limoniibacter sp.; assembly: GCA_031374255.1. Lineage (GTDB taxonomy): Bacteria > Pseudomonadota > Alphaproteobacteria > Rhizobiales > Rhizobiaceae > JALOTE01. The sequence continues at coordinate 3,070 of JANMFT010000183.1, forward strand.
ATAACTACGGCGCGCGGGTAATGGATATGGGCATTGTGCCGGACGACAAAGCTGCCATTGCCGCAAGCATCCGCATGGCTTTGCGCGACGGCGCAGATGTGATCGTTACACTCGGTGGCGCATCTGTGGGCGACCACGATTTAGTGCAGAGGGTTCTGAAAGATTTGGGTGTTTCGTTGGATTTCTGGAAAATTGCCATGCGTCCCGGCAAACCGCTGATGTTTGGGCAACTTGGGCCAACTAAAATTCTCGGCCTGCCGGGCAATCCGGTGTCAGCTTACGTCTGCGCTCAATTGTTTTTGTTGCCGCTCATCGCAGCACTGCAAGGCCGCGCGTTCAAACAAAACATCCGAAAGGCGGTTTTGGCTAACGCCCTGCCCGCCAATGGCCCGCGTGAGCATTACGCACGGGGGCGCATTATCGGCGAAACCGAAGATGGTTTTCCCATCGTTGAAACATTTATGGATCAGGATTCGTCACTGCTCGTGCCACTTGCGGCGAGTGATTGTCTGCTGGTGCAAAAAGCGGGCGAAGGTAAGGTTGAAAAGGGTGACACAATACAAATCATCTCACTTAACCAATGATTTAAACCAAATTCTTTGGGTCAAAAGATTGCGCCATATGGATCACTTTCAAAACAAAAACATCATTCTCAACAATTTCGTAAATTACTCGCCAGCTATAAGCATTGACTTCTCGCAATTCACGTTCCGACGATTCCAAAACAATTTTGCGCCCTTGGCGTGGAAATTCTTTAAGCTTTTCGGCACGTTGATAGATTTCAACGCTCACCTTTTTTGCATAAAATACACTGTCATTTGCTATGAAAGCTGCGTTGCGGTTCAAATCTTCTATTGCTAGACGCGTCCAACTTACTCTTGAAGCCATTTAGCCAAAAGCTTCCCTGCTTCTTCGTGAGAAACGACATCGCCAGCGTCAACAGCTTTCATCCCCTCATCAATTGCCGCCAATACGTATATTTCATATTGTATTTGTTTGAAGGTGGCATCGTCAGGAAGCTTTATAAGCAGTGCAGCCGTCTGAATTTTAGCACTTTTATAAACATGCTCTGGTTGTGATTTCAATGCTGTTTGCATTTCCATTCTCCTTCCCTACAACTTTACCACAACCGTAAAACAAATAAAGCCGCAGGTTTCCCCGCGGCCTCAAATTCAAGACGATCGAGCTGTGTTACTTCGGCAGATCGCCGTCCACACCTTTGACGTAGAAATTCAACCCAGCCAGTGTGCCGTCATCGGCAACTGCGCCTTTGGCGAGCCATTCTGAGCCATCTTGTTTCATGATCGGGCCAGTAAACGGATTAAATTCACCAGAAGTGATTTTGGCCTGCGTGGCTTCCGCCATGGCTTTCACATCATCCGGCATATTGGCGTAGGGCGCCATCACAACGTGGCCGTCAGCCATGCCGCCCCAAGTTGCGGTTTGTGTCCAAGTGCCGTCCAAAACAGCTTTGATGCGGCTCAGATAATACGGCCCCCAATTGTCAACAATCGACGTCAACTGCGTGGTTGGGCCAAAAGCAGCCATGTCAGAGGCCTGACCGAAAGCTATTGCGCCGCGCTCTGCTGCAACCTGCATTGGCGCGGTTGAATCAGTGTGCTGAGTTAAAATATCAACGCCTTGATCGAGCAATGCTTTTGCAGCGTCGGACTCTTTGCCGGGGTCAAACCAAGTGTTGACCCATACAACTTTCACCTTGAAATCCGGGTTCACAGATTGCGCGCCGAGAATAAAAGAGTTGATACCTTGCACCACTTCCGGGATCGGGAAGGATGCGATGTAACCGGCTTGACCGGTTTTCGACATTTTAGCTGCAATCTGGCCGATCACATAACGGCCTTGGAAAAATTTGGAGTCGTAAGTCGCTACGTTGGCAGTTTCGCGCTTGTAGCCGGTGGCATGTTCAAATTTCACATCAGGAAACTGGGCTGCAACTTTGTTGGTTGCGTCCATGTAACCGAACGACGTTGTGAAGATAATATTGCAGCCTGAGCGTGCGAATCGCTCTATGGCGCGCTCAGCGTCCGCACCTTCCGGAACGCTTTCGAGAAAAGCGCTTTCCATTTTACCAGCCAATTCTTTTTCAGCAAATTGGCGGCCTTGGTCATGCTGATATGACCAGCCAAAATCGCCAACCGGCCCGACATAGATGAAGCAAGCTTTCACCTTGTCCATGCCCGCAGCCATTGAAGCAGACGCGCTAATAGTAACAGCAACACCTGCCGCCAAACCCAAAATCATTTTTTTCATTCTTTATATTTCCTCTGGTTCAAACTTTGAAATTCACCGCCCCGTTTTGACGTATCGTCTCACCGGTCTGGCACGAAAGGCTGCGCAAGGCAGGCCGGCGTGTTAATCATGGTGGCGCGTCTATTTGTTGAGATAAGCACAAGAACAAGGATCGTGGCTAGATAGGGAAGTGCGGATAATAGCTGGGAAGGCAACGCAATGCCTAAAGCCTGTGCATGAAGTTGCCCAATCGAGACAGCGCCAAATAAATAGGCGCCCGCAACCAAGCGCCAAGGCCTCCAAGATGCAAATACCACCAACGCCAGTGCAATCCAGCCACGGCCTGCGCTCATGTTTTCTACCCATTGCGGCGTATAAACCAGCGTCAATTGCGCGCCTGCCAAACCGGCGCAAAGCCCGCCAAACATCACCGCCAAATAACGGATGCGGACGACCTTTAATCCCAGTGCATGGGCTGAAGTGTGGTTGCCGCCAACTGACCGCAATGCAAGACCAGCCTTAGTGCGAAACAAGAACCAAGCGACGCCGATTGCGATGATAATCGTGAGATAAAAGAACGGGTCCTGGCCAAACAGAAACCGGCCAATCAACGGAATGTCTGACAAATATGGGATGTCGATGTTCGGCATTTTCACGCCCGGCAAACCAACAAATTTCTCACCAAGCATACCTGAAAGGCCAAGGCCCATAATCGTCAACGCCAAGCCGCTGGCAACTTGGTTGGTCACCAGCGTCAATGTGAGAAAACCGAACAACAGCGAAAATAAAACACCCGCCAGCCCGCCAGCAATCGCACCGAGCCAGACATTGCCGGTGCTATAGGCGACCGCAAAAGCTGCAACTGCTCCCATAATCATCATTCCTTCAACGCCAAGGTTGAGAACGCCTGAACGTTCAACAACCAACTCGCCAAGCGCAGCCAGCAATAAGGGCGTGGCGGCAGTGGCGACAGTGAGAAGGATTGCCTCAAACATGTGCAGCCTCCCGTTTGGTGTTCGTCAGCTTGATTTTGTAATGAATCAACGTGTCGCTCGCCAAAACGAAAAACAGTAAAAAACCTTGGAATACCCGAGCGGCCTTATCTGAAATGCCAAGTGAAATCTGGGCAGCCTCTCCGCCGAGATAAGACAGTGCCAGCACCAGACCGGCGGCGATTATGCCCAATGGATTAAGCCTGCCCAAAAATGCGACGATGATGGCGGCAAAACCGTAGCCCGGCGAAATGACAGGCCTCAACTGGCCTATGGCACCCGACACTTCGCTGATGCCCGCCAAACCGGCGCAAGCGCCTGAAACCAGAAATGCAAAGAACACAGTCTTGCCCGTGGAGAACCCTGCAAACCGCCCTGCCCTTGGCGCTTGACCCATGAGGCGAAGTTCAAAGCCTTTAAGCGTGCGTTCCAGCATAAACCAAGCGATGATTGCCGCTATAATCGCAAAGGCAAAGCCC
>JANMFT010000289.1:0-2057 GCA_031374255.1 Limoniibacter sp.
GCGTTGATTGCATCAATCAGTTCATTGCCGTTTTTGACAAAGTGTCCGGGAAAATTGAAGGTTTCAAAACCATTTGGACTATGAGCCTCAATCAGCCGGGCAGCAGCTTCACCAATATCGGGGATGTAAGCCCATGAATGACCGGTCTTCATATCACCGGGATAGGCAATGGATTTTGGCACGCCGGGTTTCCCGCCGAAGAAGCCGGCTTCAAACCAAGAGCTGGTTGCGCCGGGGCCGAAAAAGTCGCTCATCCGGAGCACCAAAGTGTTAACGCCATCATGGGCAGCGTCCTTCAATGCGTTTTCCATAGCGACACGGATCTTCCCCTTCTTAGTTGTCGGGTTTTGCGGGGAGTTTTCGGTAAGGGTCTGTCCTGCATCAAGCCCGTAATTATAGATATTGCCGGGGAACAGGATCAGTGCGCCGGAGGTTCTTGCGGCTGCGATTGTGACCTTAAGCATAGCGAGGGCATCCTTGGCCCATTCATTGTATGGCGGGTTGACACCGTAAATGATCAGGCTCTGGCCAGCGCAAGCTGTAGCGACCTGTGCCGGATCCTGCGCGTCGCCTTCGATAGTGTTGTGGTAGTAGTTTGCTGGTTTGGCGCTGCGCATAAAGCCTGTGACTTGCCAGCCTTTTGTAGCCAGCGCTGATGCAACTGATTTACCAAATGCACCATTGCCGCCGATAACGATTGCATTTTTTACTCGGCTGACACTCGCACTGTCTGCTGTTGTCAGTATTTTACTTTTGATTTGCATTGGGGGTCCGCTCCGTTTCATTGAGATGAAAATACACGCACGTTTCAGCACTTTCACTTGCGGATGAATCATTCTGCTGTATGCATTTATGCATGAACGAGAACGTTGAACGCGTATCTGTGGATTGGGCTTTACTGCGGTCATTCGTGGCGGTGATGCGTCATGGCACCTTGAGCTCAGCTGCAGCCGCCATCGGCCAAACCCAACCAACAATCGGCCGTCATATCCGTTCACTGGAAGAGGCCATCGGTGAGCCATTGATTGTACGCCGTAGTAATTCGCTCACGCCGACAGACCGCGCTTTAGCTTTGTTCGAACGTGCCAGCATTATGGAAGAAGCTGCGTTTGCAGTTGAACGCGACGTAGCCGGCTCGCGCCAAGGGGCCCTGGCTAAAATTTCTGGAACTGTTCGGTTAAGCGTGCCCGAAGTCTTTGGCAGCCATTTACTGCCAGCAATTCTGGCCTCATTTCAGGCACAGTTTCCGGCAGTGGCGGTAGAACTCATCGCCACCAATTCAAGCAATGATCTACTGCGCCGTGAGGCCGATATTGCCGTTCGTCTCTATCGTCCGCGCCAGCCGGATTTGATTATGGCAACCGTTGGCAAGGTCTATATAGGGCTTTATGCCACACCGGATTATCTCAAGCGGGTTGGTTCGATCGAGTCGATGGCGGATTTTGCCAAGCATAGATTGATTGGTGAGGATCTAGGTGACCGCCTCTTGAAGGCAATGACGGATTTTGGCCTACCAGTAAAGCGTACAGATTTTGTTTTCCGCTCAGACAGCATTTTGGCACAAATTGCAGCCACCGAAGCCGGGATCGGCTTGGGTGCAGGCATGACGATTGCGTTTGATGATTCTAAAGTCGTCCGAGTGCTGCGCGACGCCATCAATATCCCATTCGATGTGCATGTGGTGGCCCACGCTGACCTGCATCGCAGTCGTTTGATGCGGGCGTTGTTTGACCATTTGGTCGTGGAATTAAGGCGGGGACTGGCTATTCACTCTTGCGCTTAATTGTGGATTTTAAGTGGCCGTTTAAATGCGCGTAAAAGCGGATATTCCTCACTGTATTCAAATTATTCTTAAATTAAAGAACTTGGGCTCCACTGAACGGTACAAATACAGTGTTTTTGCTGTCTTTGCCAAAAGGGAATTGCAATATTCACCCTGAAATACCGCCATCAATGCAAATCGCTTGGCCCGTCATAAATGCCGCTGCATCTGATGCAAGATAAACGACCAAATCTGCAATTTCGTCGGCGCGAGCGAGGCGGCCCATGGGCTGGCG
>JANMFT010000312.1:0-2374 GCA_031374255.1 Limoniibacter sp.
TCCGCCGCCGCCTACCGCTTTGTGTGGAATGTGGTCTGCGACTGGTATTTGGAACTCTTAAAACCAGTTTTCTTTGGCGATGATGAAGCCCAAAAAGCTGAATGCCGTAGCTGCTTGGCGCATGTGCTCGATGAAATCTACGCGCTCTTGCACCCGTTTATGCCGTTTATGACGGAAGAACTTTGGGCGGAAACGTCTGCCTCGCGCGACAAATTGCTGGTGCATTCGGCGTGGCCAACGGGCACATTTGCCGATGAGTCGGCTGCGGCGGAAATCAACTGGCTGATCGAGATCGTAATGGCCATTCGCTCCACGCGGGCAGAGATGAACGTGCCGCCCGCCAACACCGCAGATCTGGTTGTTGTGGGGGCAAGCGCCACGCATCAAGGCTGGTTCACCACGCATGAAAGCGCGCTTGGCAAACTGGCGCGCGTGGACAAAATTATTTTCGCAGCTGAGCCGCCGAAAGCCTCCGCACAGATTGTTGCGGGAGGCGCGACCCTGTGTTTACCGCTTGGACAATTGATCGATTTTGCCGCTGAAAAAGCCCGGATTGAAAAGGCCTTGGGCAAGATTGAGGCGGACGCCGCCAAGATTGAAAGCAAGCTTGGCAACTTCGCTTTCACTCTCAAAGCCCGCGAGGATGTGGTTGCCGCCGAGCGCGCGCGTTTGGCTGAGCTATTGGAGCAAAAAACCCAAACCGAAGCCGCTTTGGCGCGAATCGTGAATGCGGCGGGCTAAAAACCGCGCGATTTTGAAATTTTAGCCTCGTTTTTGGATGAAATGCCGTTGCGGCATTGAAAATTCGATATGAATTGTGGCGGGAATGCAACAGCGTTAAGAATGATTAAATATTCAAAATAACGCATCAAAATCAATATGTTATCAGCGATCAATTTAACGTGGTTTTTTATAGTGGCCGTTTTTCAGCCATATTGCCGACGATGACGTGCAAAGAGTTCGTCTCACCCTGCTTCAAGCTTACCAATACGTCACAAGTTGGTTGATCAAAAACAGAAGTTGAATAATGTCACCTCAACTCTCGGGGAGATTCTGTCCAAATGACATCTACATTCTTGAAAATTTCGGTTTCCGCGCTGGCTTTGAGCGTGATGGCCGGTTCTGCGTTAGCGGGTGGTTTTTCACGCGGTACTGCTGATACAGATATTTTGTTTGAAAAAGGCAACGTCGCCGTGCGCATGGGCGTCGCTGTGGTTGCGCCGACTCAAGATATTGTTTTTCTCGGTGCGAATATCGGCAGTTCATTACAGACCTATTACGTGCCTAATTTTGGCGCGAAAATTCAAATCACCGATGCAGCGGCTTGCGCTGCAACATACACAACTCCATTTGGTGGATCGTCTGACTTCCGCGATACCACATTGCGCCGCGATCCGACGTCAGCAATTGGCACTGTCAGTCAGGAATTTGTGGCCCACGAATTTGGTGCGACTTGCTCCTACGGTTTTGATGTTGGCCCGGGTAAGCTTCACGTTCTTGGCGGATTGTTTTATCAGACGCTCGACTTCGAACAGGATTTTGGCGGTCCAACAGCTCCCTTCAAGTTGTCGCTTAAAGACGGCGGTTTGGGCTGGCGCATAGGCACGGCTTATGAAATTCCTGAAATCGCATTACGTGCTCAGCTGATGTATCGCTCGTCGATCGACGTTGACGCAACAGGCACAACAACTTCCAACGCAACCGGCGCGACGGTTTTTAATGCAGCGACGGGTACAGCTGAGTTTCCTCAAAGCGTTGAGATGAAGCTTCAATCAGGTGTTGCTGAGGGTTGGCTCGTATATGGCGGTGTTAAGTGGACAGATTGGAGTTCATTTGATGTTCTTAAATACAACGCCGGTATCGGTGCAGGTAACTTAAACTTCTTCTACCGTGATGGTTGGACTGTTAACGCCGGTGTTGCGCATCGCTTCAACGAGCAGTTTGCAGGCACTGTAAACGTCACTTGGGACCGTGGTGTATCGACCGGCTTCGACATCAACTCGACCAGTTGGACCGGTGCCGTTGGCGGTTCGTACACTCCGAACGATAAAACCGAACTGCGCTTTGGCGTTGCTTATACGTACATTGAAAGCGCATCACAGCTGGTTCCAGCTGGTGTGAAAAGAGCTGAGTCCGGCCATGCTCTTGCAGGTAGCCTGTCGCTTGGCCTGAAATTTTAAACTTGTTTGATTACTTTACAGAAAGCCCGCTTCGGCGGGCTTTTTTGTTTGTGACAGATATTTATCGATGATCGCAGAAAAATTGCTGTTAGCCTCGCAAAAATCATTTCGTTGCCAAACCGCAACACTCTTTGAACCCTTTGGTTGCTATGGTGTTTTGAAGCGTGGCATTTTCAGTTTTGCCACAAACTCTG
>JANMFT010000333.1:0-9852 GCA_031374255.1 Limoniibacter sp.
GGGCTTGCACCAAGACCGCGATGAGAAAGATTTTGCCGCACCTGTGATTTCAGTTTCGCTCGGCGATGAAGCGCGGTTCAAGATTGGCGGCACAACACGCAGCGGCAAAACACAAAGCATCACCTTGCGCTCCGGCGATGTGCTGGTGATAGGCGGTGCTTCACGATTGGCGTTCCACGGCATCGACCGGATTTACCCCGGCACTTCGACACTGCTGCCAAAAGGCGGGCGGATCAATTTAACGATGCGGCGGGTTAATCCTTAGCGCAAGGCCTGTCTGAGTTCAGCGCTCGGAAAACAGGTTTCGGGCAAGCCGTTTTTGTTTTGCCAGTCGCCAATCGAACGCCGTGTCTTAAACCCCGGCAAGCCATCGGCACCACCAACGTCATAGCCTTTTTTCTCAAGCGCTTTTTGCATTGAGGCAACATCTGATCGGAGGAGTTGATCAACCGGTTTCCAATCTGTGACAAAGCTTTGAGAGGAACCGCCGATCCGGTCAGCGACATGGCCGACGAAAAGCGCGTAAAGATCACTCTCATTATAGGATTTTAACGCATAAAAGTTTGGCGTCACCAAAAACTCCGGCCCGTTGCGGCCTGCGGGCAGCACCAGACTGGCAGGTTTATTTTGTTCATTGGCAGGAAACGGTTTGCCATTGAAGCGGATGACGCCTTGGCTTTCCCAAGCGGCGATGGTTTGTTGTTGGTCTGGTCCTTCCAGCGCACATGACAAACTGTCCGGCATCGCGATTTCGTAGCCCCAATCGCGCCCCGCCTGCCAGCCAAATTCCTGCAAATAATTTGCGATTGAAGCCAGTGTATCCGGCACGGAATTCCAGATGTCTTTCACGCCATCACCATCAAAATCGACCGCATATTTGAGATAGCTCGACGGCAAAAATTGCGGCTGGCCCATGGCCCCTGCCCAAGAGGAGCGCAGTTTTTCAAGCGGCACGGAACCACTTTCTGCAATTTGAAGTGCAGCAATCAGTTCTGCTTGAAACAATTCCGGCCGCGTTGACATAAAGCCTTTGGTTGCCAAAACGCGAAACACATTATGCGGGATTTTCGCAGCGCCAAAGCCGGATTCGCGGCCCCAAATGGCGAGAATAATGCGCCCCGGCACGCCGTATTTTTTCTCTATGGCTTTGAGCGTGGCTGCATACGTTCCAGCGCGGCCCCGCCCGCCGGACACCAAACCGGCAATCGATTTTGCACCAAAATAATTGGCGGGCGAACGGAACTCCGCCTGTTGCTGCGCTTTGGGTGTGCCGCCTTTGGAACCGGGAGGGACAAGGCCGGGAATTTCCCAATCCAATTCGACGCCGTTCATTGCCGTTTGAAATGTGGCGTCCGATATGCCGGCTTGCCGTGCCAATGGCGCGATGGTTTGGGTGAGCCAAGACTGGAATTTAGCTTCAGTTGCAACACGCGATTGGGCGTTGGTGGGGAGAGATGAAACTAAAAGCAGTGTAATTGCGCAAAGTGTTGCCAAGACCCCCTCTCCGCCTTTCAGGAGCCTCTCCCCCTTAAAGAATAGGGGAGAGGAAAAGAAGGAAAAACGACTCACTTCGGGGTGTGCAGGATTGGCACCTCTTTTCCTCTCCCCTCTTCGGGGGGAGAGGTGGCATGCAAGGCCGGAGAGAGGGGTGTTTCCAGCGGATGATTGCATCATCCCACCGCCTCAGCTTCAATCTCTGTCAAAAAATCCGGCGAGGCCAAGCCCGCAACAACTACATAGGTTGCGACAACAAGATGGCCATTAAGTACGCGGTCACGGATGGCACGATAGACCGTGACATTGCCCGGCGCGAGGTCATAAACGCGGATGGCAATGAGATTTCTAACATCCATGTTGGCAGCTTTGAGAATGGAAGAAATGTTCACCCAGACCTGTTCAGCCTGTGCATCATAACCTTCGCAAACTGTGCCATCCGGTTTTATGCCAACTTGACCGGAGATCACCAAACGGCGGGCTGACGAAGCCACTTCAACCGCCTGCGCATAATGGGACGCAGGCTTTGCCACTGTGTCAGGGTTGATCGCGCGCATTAGGAAACTGTCCTCAAAAATTGGTTCTAGCCCGCATTGCCGCCGATAAGGTGCCTTCATCGAGATAATCGAGTTCACCACCGACCGGCACGCCGTGAGCAAGGCGCGTTACTTTCACATGAAATCCCGTCAATTGATCAATCACATAATGCGCAGTGGTTTGGCCTTCGATGGTTGCATTAAGCGCAACGATCACTTCCTTGACTGCGCCGCCCGCTACACGGTTGACGAGGGTGGCGATGTTCAAATCATCCGGACCGACGCCATCAAGCGGGGACAAGGTTCCGCCAAGCACATGGTAAAGCGTTGGAGATGTTCCCGCGCGTTCGAGTGCCCATAAATCCGCCACATCCGATACGAGCACAATCGTCGATTGATCACGCGCGTGATCAGTGCAGACCGAGCACGGATCGGCGCTATCGATGTTTCCACACGTTGAACAAATGCCAACCTTATGGGCAGCATCCGCCATGGCGCTGGCCAGCGGCTGCAAAAGCTGATCTTTCTTTTTGATCAAATGCAGTGCGGCACGGCGTGCCGAGCGCGGCCCAAGGCCCGGCACTTTAGCCAATAATTGGATCAGCCGCTCAATCTCAGGGCCGGCAACAGATTTAGCCATTCTCATTTTGTCTCTTTATTGGCGCAAGTCTTCTTTATTCGGCGTTCCCGCCGAAACGAAACTTGCACTAGAACGGCAGCTTGAACCCGGGCGGCAGTGGCAATCCAGCTGTCATATCGCGGGTTTTTTCCGCGATCATGCTTTCAATACGGGCGCGCGCATCATTATGAGCCGCCAGCACCAAATCTTCGATGATTTCAGGGTCACCATCTTTGATAAGGCCGGGGTCAATGGTCATAGACCGCATTTCGAACTTGCCGGTCAATGCCACCTTTACCATGCCGCCGCCAGCTTCGCCGCTCACCACCATTTCGGCGAGCGCGTCTTGCATCTCGGCCATTTTGGCCTGCATCTCGCGGGCTTTACCCATGATATTCATCAGATCTTTCATGTGTGTTCTTTCGTCGTTTTAATCGTCAATCTCGGTTTCATCCGGCGCCGGTTCGCTTAAGTTTTCTGTCACACTGGTTTCATGGCCGCGCAGAGTAATACCCACAATTTTGGTGCCGGGAAAGCGCTTCATAATGCTGGCAATCACCGGGTCTTCCAGGGCCTGGCTTTCATTGGCCTGTTTGGTGCCAGCCTCGGTTTCGGCAATTGTTGCTGCGCCTTCCTCGTTTGAGGGCACGACCAGCCAACGTTGACCTGTCCACATTTCAAGGCGGCGGCTAATGTCATTATAGAGCGTTTTAGGTGCGCCCGCGCCAAGCGCGACTTCAATGCGGCCTTCACCAAACGAGACTGGCCTGACATATTGTTTGATCAAAACCTTGAACTGAATATCGCGGTTTTGATCGGCCAGTTTCAAAACATCAGCCAGTGAATTGAGTTGAACGGCCGGCTTTACAGCTTCAACCTGTGCTTCAATTTGCGGGACGATTGCCGCCGTCGTTACCATCCGTGGCAGGGCCATACTCGGCGCGGCAGGAGGCTCAATCTGCGGGGTTGGTTTAGACCCAACAGCATCCGCGCTACCATCACTCACGGCTTTCAACGCATCTTCAAATGATGGCAAATGCGCGGCATGGGCCAGCCTTATGAGCACCATTTCTGCCGCTTCAAACGGGCGCGATGCGGCGTCCACTTCGGCAATGCCTTTCAGCAGCATTTGCCACAGACGCGATAAAACCGGCACCGGCATTTTACTTGCAAAACTACGCCCGCGCTCCCGCTCTTCTTCGCCTAAAGATGTGTCATCAGCCGCGCTTTGCGCTACGCGAATGCGGGTTACGATGTGGGTAAATGCCGCCAGATCGGTAAGCATGGCGGATGGCATTGCGCCGGATTTATACTGTTCGCCGAACTCGTTCAGCGCACCTGCAATATCGCCCAAAACCAGCCGTTCGAACAAATCAATAATCCGCGCCCGGTCAGCAAGGCCAAGCATATCGCGCACAGCCAAGGCATCGACCGTACCGGAGCCATGTGCAATGGCCTGATCGAGAATCGAAAGCGAATCGCGTACCGAGCCATCACCAGCGCGCGCAATCATTGAAAGAGCTTCAGGCGTGGCTGTGACATTTTCCTTGCCGCAGATCATCGCCAGATGTTTGGCCAAAACGCCGCTGTCAACCCGCCGCAAATCAAAGCGCTGGCAGCGCGACAAAATCGTGACCGGCACTTTGCGAATTTCAGTAGTGGCAAAAATGAATTTGGCGTGCGGTGGCGGCTCTTCCAATGTTTTCAAAAGCGCATTGAAGGCCTTTTCAGAAATCATGTGCACTTCGTCGATGATATAAACTTTGTGGCGTGCGGTAAGCGGCGCATATCTGACGCCATCGATGATCTGCTTGATATCGTCTATGCCGGTGTTGGAGGCTGCATCCATTTCCACCACGTCGACATGACGGCCTTCAATGATGGCGCGGCACTCCAAGCCTTCCACTGCCAAATCAATCGTTGGCGTGTCGATTGTGTCTGATTTATAGTTCAGCGCGCGCGCCAAAATACGAGCGGTTGTGGTTTTGCCGACACCGCGTACACCGGTCAGCATCCACGCTTGCGGAATTCGCCCGGTTTCAAACGCGTTGCCGAGCGTTCTGACCATGGCCTCTTGGCCAATCAACGCGGAAAATCCACCGGCCGGTATTTACGGGCCAGCACGCGGTAAGGTTCAACTAAATTCACTGATTGTGGCGCAGCTTGATCAGACATGGGCTATCTTAACCCGATCTTAGCCCCAAAAGCGATTGCAGATCGCGGCAAATCAAAAGGAAAATGGAACGAATGGTGGGAGACTGAACGGCGACCCGCTCCGGTCTCGTTGTGGCTGCTTCCTTCCGGATCTGACCAGATTGGCGAGCGGCAACGTCCACTGCCAGCCTCCCGTCGTTGATATGGGGAAAGTTAAGGGCGAAAGCAACAGATTTTCCCTGACGCGTTTAAATCTCTTTTCAAATTTGATGCTTACCTGCAAACTAAGTTACAAGTTTGAGAGAATGGAAGCCCATGACGTTTCAACTGGATGAAAGGCTTGCAGCAGACACCTTGCCTGTTTTATCGCTCGGCCTTTGTTCTTTGCGGCTTATGAATGATTGTCGCTGGCCATGGCTGATTTTGGTGCCGCAGCGCGCAAATATCCGTGAAATTTACGAGTTAACCCCGCTGGATCAAGCGATGCTGACATTTGAAACGACACTTGTGTCTGAAACCCTCGCCAAAATGACGGTCTGTTATAAACTGAACACAGGTGCGCTGGGCAATGTTGTGCCGCAATTGCATCTTCACATTGTTGCGCGAAACGAGGGTGACGAAAACTGGCCGCGCCCGGTATGGGGTTTCGGCGGTAAGGTCGCTTATACCAGTGATGCCGCCGAACAGTTTATTGACCGTTTGCGCGCCGCGTTCTAACGCCGCCCGATGAGCATTTCCAAACTATCATTTGCAGGCGGCACGCTGAACCGGTTGAGTGAAACCCGTTCAGCAACCGCAATCGCGGACGCGACTGCAAGCACTGAGACTAAATACATTGCTTTTGCAGGTTCCAAACCATTGTTGCGGTTTATCGATGGGGATGCGCGTTGCTGGCACACAATAATTAAACCACTGCACCTTGATTTGGGCAAAGCCATTTTGCTTGGGCGTGATGAAGAGGGAGCGGCATGGCTGGCAGCACCTTCATCACTGGATGTCGAAGATTTACCTGTGGGGATTAAAGCGATTGATCTGCGATCAATCGTTGCGCAGGGGCTAATTGCCGGAGCCGAGCTTGGCAATCTTGCTTACGGCGCGGCACTGAACTCCTGGCACACCAACAACTCATTTTGTGCCAAATGTGGTTCGCCAAGCTCAATAGTTTCGGGCGGCGCCAAACGGTTTTGTGATCACTGCAAAACCGAGCATTTCCCGCGCACCGACCCTGTGGCAATCATGATGGTCACACATGGTGATACGTGCCTCCTAGGCCGCAGCCCGCATTTTCCGGCGGGGATGTATTCTTGCCTTGCCGGTTTCATTGAGGCAGGCGAAACCATTGAAGATGCCGTGCGCCGCGAGACATTTGAGGAAAGCGGCATCAGGCTTGGAGCTGTGAATTATATTGCCAGCCAGCCTTGGCCGATGCCGCATTCATTGATGATTGGCTGTTTTGCTGAAGCACTGAGTGCTGAGATTTCATTTGATCATGCTGAGCTTGAAGATTGCCGCTGGTTTGACAGGCAGGAGCTGAAAACAATGATCGACGGCACGCATCCAGATGGCCTGACTTCGCCGCTCAAAGGGGCAATTGCCGGTTATTTGATGGCGCTTTGGGTTCAATAAAGCATCGTTCGAAAAAGTGTGTGCGGTTTTTCGCAAAAACGATGTGCCAAAGCAGAGGCTTGTAATCACGCCACTTTTGCGTTGAGCGCCAGCCTTGTTTCATGCGCCTTGTAAACGCCCATAATCCGTAATTCGTCGCAGAAATATCGCAGTTCATCAAAGGCGCGTTTGACATGCGCATCATCGGGGTGGCCTTCAATGTCGGCGTAGAACAATGTCGCCGTAAACGCGCCGCCAAGCTGATAACTTTCAAGCTTGGTCATGTTGACGCCGTTGGTCGCAAAGCCACCCATTGCCTTATAAAGCGCCGCAGGAATGTTGCGCACTTGAAAGATAAAGGTTGTGACAATCAGGCTATCGTCGACACGGGCGGCACGGGCATCGTCGCGCGACAACACAACAAAGCGCGTCACATTATTGGCGGCGTCCTCAACATCCTCTTCGATGATATCGAGGCCATAAAGCGAAGCTGCCAGACGCGGGGCGAGCGCTGCTTGCGTCGGGTCTTTCATATCGGCGATGAGCCGCGCCGCGCCTGCGGTGTCAGACGCAACAACCCCCTTCCATTTATTGACGCGGATGTAATTGCGGCATTGCCCAAGCGCATGAATATGGCTGTGCACGGTTTTAATCTTGTCGCGTTTGGTGCCGGGCAGCACCATCAAATGAAAATGGATGGGCAAAAAAAACTCGCCGACAATAAACAGTTTTGAATTGGGCAGGAGGTGATGAATATCGGCAACGCGGCCCGCAATGGTGTTTTCAATCGGAATCATAGCCAGATCAGCTTCACCGCTGGACAGCGCATTAAAAGCGTCCTCGAAGGTCGGGCAAGGCAAAGGCTGCATATCCGGATAAACCATCCGGCAGGCCGTATCGGAGTTTGCACCGTTTTCGCCTTGAAATGCTATTTTCTTGGTCATCATCACACTTTCGTCTCGAGGGCGATGATCTGTCGCGCCCGTTCTAACTGAGGCGCTGTGTCCACACCCAGCGGCACAGTGTCAACCAGCGCAATATCAATCCGCATCCCATTTTCTAGTGCACGCAGTTGTTCCAGCCGCTCGCGCTTTTCGAGAGGCGATGGCGGCAGGCTAACAAAACGTTCGAGCGCCGCACGTTTAAAACCGTATAGCCCGATATGGTGGTAAAGCGGACCAGCTCCCGTAGGTGCTGTTGCGCGGGTGAAATATAGCGCCCGTAAACGGTTTTCACCGATTGGCGTTCCAACAGCCTTCACCACGTTTTCATCCGTGCGCTCATGGTCGTCAATGATTTTGCAAGCCAGCGTGGCGATATCGACGTCGGGATCATTCAACGGTTCGGCCACCGCGCGGATAATAGACGGGTCAATTGTCGGCAGATCACCTTGCACATTGATGACACAATCAAAATTACGGGCGGGGTCAAAATTGGCGAGAGCCTCGGCTATGCGGTCGGAACCCGTGGTGTGATCAGCCCGCGTCATAACCACCATGCCGCCTGCCGCCTCAACGGCATCGCGCACCCCACCGCTGTCTGTTGCCACCACAACCGGCCCGAGTCCTGATGCGACAGCGCGCAGCCAAACCTGCACGATCATCGGTTTACCGCAAATATCAGCAAGCGGCTTTCCGGGAAGGCGCGTTGATTCCATGCGGGCGGGGATCAAGATAACCGGTTTCAAATTTCAACTCCGCAAACACGTTTCTCAAGCGAGAGCAGCTTTTTGGCCAAAGTGGCAAAAAGTCTCAATCGCCAAAAGCTTATAGGTGTTGCGCGGCAATTCCAAAAGACATACACGACATGAAACTGTTTGAGACGCATAACGTCGCTGAAATGTGCGACATCAAGACGGGGCTTTCATGGATTCTTTTGAAAATAACAAACTGGCCGGAGCTTTTCTGGGCGTGGTTTTCTTCGTGATGTCACTCGGCTTGGCGACAGAGGCTTTGTTCCATGATGAAAAAGTGGAAACGCCGGGCTTTGCAATAGCCGCAGCGGAACCAGCCGCTGAAGGCGAGGCTGCCGGCGCTGAACCCGCAGAATTAGCGCCTATTGGCCCGCTTTTGGCGTCTGCCGATTTGGCGGCAGGCGAAGCAGTGTTCAAAAAATGCGCAGCCTGCCATTCATGGGAAGATGGCGGCGCCAATAAAACCGGCCCCAATCTTTGGAATCTGATCAACCGGCCTGTCGCATCACATGAGGGTTTTGCCTATTCCGCCGCTTTGCGCGAGCATGTGTCAGTTGACCCTGTTTGGACATACGAGGCGCTAAACAAGTTTCTGCATGCGCCGAAAAAATATGTGGCCGGAACAGCGATGGGCTTTGCCGGTTTGAAGAAAGATACCGATATTGCCAATTTGCTCGCATGGATGCGCACGCATTCGCCGAGCCCGGCACCATTGCCGTAAAACTGCAATCATCGAAACTCAAAGGCCCGGTTTAGTCCGGGCTTTTTCGTTCTGCGCTCGAAAACACCATAGACGCCACAGTTTTGCCTCCCTAGTTTAATGTCATCGGGTTTTGCTTGGAGGCGTTGAGATGCGGGTGATCAGTTGGGTTATGGCTTTGGCCTTGGTGCTAATATCCGGCTTTGCATATGCCGCAGATTGGAAGCACGCCACAGCGCTCAACGGCACACCCAAATATGCTGCCGGATTTGCCAACTTTGATTACGTCAACCCGAATGCCCCAAAAGGCGGACAGGCGCGTCTGGCTGTGGTCGGCTCGTTTGACACGCTGAACCCCGTGCCGGACAAGGGCCAGATAGCTTCTGGCATGGGGTTGGTGTTTGAAACACTGATGACATCCAGTTTAGATGAAGTCCCGATCAGCGCGGAATACGGCCTTTTGGCCGAAGCAATCTCTTATCCCGATGATTTTTCGTCAGTTTCATTCCGGCTGAACCCAAACGCCAAATGGCATGACGGAGTGGCCGTCACGCCTGAGGATGTAATTTTCTCGTTCGATGCGGTTAAAAAGCATAGTGCTGTCTCACAGCAATATTATGCCAATGTGGTGAAGGCCGAAAAAACCGGCGAGCGCGAAGTGAAATTCACTTTCGACACATCAGGCAATCGCGAATTGCCGCATATTATGGGGCAAATCACTGTTTACCCCAAGCATTGGTGGGAAGGCACGGACGAAAAAGGCCAAAAGCGCGATATTGGCCGGGGTACCCTTGAAAAGCCGCTTGGTTCCGGCCCGTATCGTGTTTTTGCAGCCGACCAAGGCCGCTCAATCAATTTTGAGCGTGTTGAAAATTATTGGGGCAAAGACCTCAGTGTGAATGTGGGTTCAAACAATTTCGACCGTTTGCGCTATGATTATTACCGCGACAACACAGTGGTTCTGGAAGCCTTTAAGGCAGACGCGTTTGATTTTCGCACCGAGAACTCTGCCCGATCTTGGGCAACCGGCTATGAGAGCTTTTCGGCGCGC
>JANMFT010000339.1:0-17171 GCA_031374255.1 Limoniibacter sp.
TTCTGTCAGCCCGCCACCACGGGTGATATTGGGCTGCACCACGCCAACTTTGCCAACCGTCAACCATTCCCGCACTTCCCACCGTGTTGCAGCAGCTTCAGCTCCGCAAATCCGGATGCGGCTTTTTTCTGCCAGCTGCGCATGACCATGCATATCATCGTGCTGGAGTGGCGCTTCAGCAAAAAAGACATTGGCGTCGGCAATCCGGTCGAGCACGTAGAGCGCATCATGCCAATTGTGCCAGCGATAGCCAAAATCCACCGCCATTAAAATATCGTCTCCGAGCATCTGGCGGCCTTGATGAATGAGCCGAATTAACTCGCGGTCTGTCACCAGATCATAAAACAGCACTTCCATTTTAACCGCACGAAAACCGGCTGCCAAAGCCGCATCAAATTGCCGTCCGATTTCACGCATCAGGCTTTCGATAGGTTGCCCATGCGCAAGACCCGGATAGATTGTGCAATAGGGTCGCAGCTTATCCCGCCTAGCGCCGCCCATCAACTTATAGACAGGCAGACCGAGCTGTTTGCCCGCCAGATCATGGAGTGCAATGTCTATCGCAGAAATGGCATGCATCCCAAGACCGCGACGACCCGGCCAAAAAGTTCCATCATATAGTTTTTGCCAAAGTCCTGCGACTTCCACGGGGTCTTGGCCGCAGAGAATTTCAGAAACGTTCCTGCTCCATAAATGCGCCGTTGGCATTTCCAGAAAACTTTTGACAACACTTGGTGGCGCGTCAGTTTCACCAAAACCATAGCGCCCGCTGGCATCAAACACTTTGACGATTACAGTATCTGCAGTTCCATCAAGATCATTTGCTGATGTTTCGGGAGAGTAAACTGGAATGACCTCAATGCGGGTTATCAGGCGGTCGCTGTCACTCATTTAGTTGCCTCTAAATTGGGATATCGGAGCCGAAGCCCTTCAATTGGCATGGTCGTTGTATGGATTGACCAGCCGCAAAGGCTGGCGATGATTAAAGTTTTCATGTCGGGCCCACCAAACGCAATATTGGTCGGCGCGATGAGTTGCACTTGTTGCCAATCATCAACCAGCGTCACCAATCTGCCTGAAGGGGACAACCGGTAAATAATGTTCGGGTTGTAAAGGCTGATGTATAAATTACCCATCACATCCAATGCCAAGCCATCTGGCACTGTACGCGGTAACGCAATGACAAGACTTCGCTGCCCGGCGCTGCCATCCGCATTAATGTCGATGCGTGAAATCAGCGGCGGTGAAGATTCAGCAACAAAGAGCGACCGCCCGTCTGCTGACAAGCACATGCCGTTCGGAAACCCGTTAGATTTGCGATCCCATATTTCGGCTTTGCCGTTTGGACTGATCCGCCATATCCAGCCATCGCTTTGTCCGAAAGCGCCTGAATCAGAGACATAAAGATTGCCGTTATCATCAAACACCGGATAATTGGGAATCCGCATCGGTTGTTCAGCAGATCCGGTGGAATATTTCGAAACTTCGCCGAACGGCGTAATTTTGTGGATGCATGCCAACCGCTCATCGCATGCATAGGTGTTACCCGCAGCGTCATGCCCAAGCCCAAGTAAAAAACCACCGATTATCTGGGCGATGATTTTGCAATCACCAACCCCATCGCCGCCCTGTAAATCAAACCGGTATAATTGACCTGCCTCGCCTCCGGCATAGGCATAGCCGTCAGGCCCCCAGCTCACAGCTTCAGGGTGGTCGAACAAATGTCCTACATTCTTCAGGTAAAATGCAGCGTCTAACATCGTTTGAGTTTGCCTATGCTTTTCGGCTTAGAATCTTTGTCCCGATAATTCATCGCTTGACTTCACTCGAAAATCAACTCATTTTCCTGCATACCAGAAAGTATTCCGTTATACCGGAAATTGAGTTTCACTTCGATTGTAAACGGCTTTTGTTGATCGCGCGGGGGGATGGTTTGCAAACAGAACTGAAACCAACGTCAGGCAGGCAACTGGTCGCAGATCTTGTGTGTATTGTTACGGGCGCAGGCCAAGGACTTGGTGCTGCTATCGCGGAAGAGTTTGCAGCAGAGGGCGCACATGTTGTTCTGCTTGATCGCAATCAAGAAACGCTCGCTGCCACAACAGCTTCAATTACCGCGGCAGGCGGCAAGGCGACGTCATACCAGCTTGATGTCACCGGCGAAGACAGGTTTTCCGAAATTGTCGAAGCCGTAATTGCAGCGCACGGCCGTATCGATGTGCTGGTGAACAATGCGGCGATCAATCCGCCAACATGGACGATTTTAGAAGATACGCTTGAGAACTGGCGCAGCAGCATCGCTGTAAATCTGGACGCCGTTTTTATTGGCTCAAAACTTGTTGCAAAATATATGGTCGCCGCCAGATCAGGGCGGATCATCCATATTGCCTCAGTCCAAGGTTATGTTTCGAGCGGCGAGTGCGGTTCATACAATGCTGCAAAAGGCGGTATAATCGCGCTGACTAAATCGATGGCCGTTGAGCTTGGCCAGCACAATATTTTGGTGAATGCCGTCGCGCCCGGCTTTTTGATCACGCCCATGACAATTGTAAACGGGGTCGATGTCACGGCCACTCCGGAATTTACCGAATGGTATGTGAACCGCGGACGCATTCCACTGCGCCGTGCTGCAATGCCCCATGATGTTGCAGGAACAGTCGTGTTCCTCGCTTCAAGCTACTGCCGTTACATGACAGGACAGCTACTGGTCGTCGACGGAGGGCTGACCAGCACTTTCTAAGCTTTATTTTAGGTCGGCCAGATCGGTCGAAAACTATGTTTGCCCCACTTTCATCGCACAAAAGGAACATATCAACATGACTGATAAAGCCAACCCTGCGCAGCAAATCGGGCGGCGCAAATTTCTCCAAACAACAGCCGCCGGGGCGGGTACTTTGGCACTGGGCAGCCTGTTTGGGCCTTTACCTGCGCAAGCCAAAAACCCTGAACTCAATATGTGGTGGTGGGGCGAACAGGAGCTGCCCGGCTTGCAGGCCTATATCAACGAGTCCGTTGCAAAATATACCGCGGCCACTGTCAAGCCAATGTTGCAGGAAACTGCCGTCGTGATTTCACAGTTTCAAACTGCCGCCGCAGCAGGAACGCCGCCTGATCTCCAATATCTTTGGAACGGTATTTATCACATGGAAAGCGTGTGGTTGGGCTATCTCAAACCATTGAACGGGCTTATGTCTGAAGACACGCTGCGCGCTTCCAATCCGACAATTTTGAGCAATTACGGTGGCAATACTTATCGTGCCGGTTGGTATCCGCTGCCGATGGTCTGGTACTACAATAAGGATATGTTCGATAAGGCCGGCTTAAATGCAGATACTCCACCTACGACTTGGCCCGAACTTTTGGATGCCTGCGAAAAGCTGAAAATCGCTGGATTTGAGCCGTTGGGCGGCGGAGTACAGGATGGCTACTGGGCAGAATGGTATATGAGCCACGCATTCGTGCAATCGCTCGATACGGTCGGTGAAGCGGTTGAACTGTTTATTGGCGACAAGGATTTCAACGATCCGCGTTACCATGAATGCTGGGTAAGGCTCGAAGAATTGCGCAAACTCGGGTATCTCAACAAAGACATGCCGTCGCTTGAACTCTACCCCGGCATTGATTTGGTGGTTGCCGGTAAACTCGGCATCGGTCAATCGGTCGGCTCGCGTCTGCCAGCTGATAGTAAGGCAACAAATGGCCGCATCGGCTCAATGGTCATGCCGGTATTTGGTAAAGGAAAACTGGCGGGCAAACCCATTGTCGATATGCAAGGGCTGGGAATTTCCGAAAAGTCAGCCAATCCGGAAGCAGCAGCCGCGTTTCTTGAGTACCTCAATACCCCTGAGCGTCTGGAAGCGTTTTACAAGGCAACCGGTTGGTTGCCGTCGTCGAGCCGGTTCAATTCCGATTTAATCCAAGATGCCTCTGTCAAAAATATGTGGAAAGCGTGGGGTCAGTCGCCGAACATTACGAATGTGACAAGTTTGATGCCGGGACAGTTTTATGAGCAGGCGGCCATCCCAACCGGACAGCAGGTTGTGCAAGGAAAATTAACCGGCGAACAAGCGGGTGAATTGGCGGCGCGGGTTGCCAAGGAATGGCGTGAGTTCAACCCTGATCTGGTTGAGAAATACCAGAAATGGGTGATCGATCTTTCCAAGTAAGATCATAACGTTACTGGTTCGCCCGGGTAGCCGGGCGGACAAACTCCTTGGAAACTGGCTGAATGACATCTTCAAACAAGTTGACGCCTTATATTTATCTTGCCCCGATGCTAGCACTACTGGCGTTCGTGTTCGGGTTTTCATTTATCCGGGTGTTTGAATTCAGCTTTAAGATGGTGCGCGGGATCGACGGCCCTTGGATTGGGCTGCGCAACTATCAGCTTGTGCTGTCGCAGCCGCTATTTTGGGAATCTGTAAAACACAATTTGCTGTTGCTGCTTGCAATTCCTGCAATGGTTGGAATTGCATTGCTATTGTCACTTCTCTTGTACGACCGGCTACGCGGTTGGAAAATTTACCGCACCATTTTGTTTTTTCCCTACATTCTCGCCATCCCCATTATTGCGGTGGTGATGAAGCAGATGTTTCAGTTCTCAGGGCCGGTCAATGAGGTGCTGCGCTGGCTCAGTCTTGATTTTATGACTTTGGATTGGATCGGATCAACAGACGTTGCGCTCTGGACAGTGATGCTGCTCATTATCTGGCGGGAATCTGCACTCGGCGTGATTTTGTTTTTATCGCGTTTGCTGAGTTTAGATGAAGCGTTGATCGAAGCTGCGCGGCTGGATGGCGCAAATTGGTGGCAGCGGGCATGGTATGTTCTTATTCCACAGATGCGCAGCGTCATTGAGTTTTACGTCGTGATCAGCGTGATCACCATGCTGTCTGCGGTATTTGCCTATGTGTATATGATGGGCGGCGGGCGCGGTGGCCCCGGCACCTCCACCATGGTCACCGAGCTTTATATCTATAATGCGCTGACCAGAACCAGCCTGCCCGGAGTTGCTTCAGCGGTTGCGGTTATGCTGTTCGTGGTGTCGTTGATGCTGACTTATGTGCTGTTCGTGGTTCGCCGCCGTGCAGACGAGGAAGAGGCATGAGTATCACCAATCCGTTCAAGCAGGTTGTTCTAATCACGGCCAGCATCATAGCGATGCTGCCGTCGGCGTTTATGGTGATGACGGCACTAAAAAGCCAAGACGAATACACATTCGATAAAGTCGGGCTGACGGATGCTTTGGTTCTCACGCATTTCAAAGCTGTGTTGTTTGATAGTCCGTTTTTTCTTTGGATGCTGAATTCCGCAATTCTTGCAATTGGCGCAGTTGTGGTCGGAACACTTGTCTCATGTTGTGGTGCATATGCGATTGCGCGGATGCAATTTCGTGGCCGCGACACGATTTTTGCAATCAGCACCTCACTTATGGCTGTGCCACCGGTTGTTTTGATTGTGCCACTGTTTGTGGTCTATTCGCAGCTTGGCTTGATCAGCACTTTTTCTGGCGCCATCATCATCTATGCCGGGTTGATAACGCCGTTCTCAGTCTATCTCTTGACCACATTTTTTCGAACAATGCCGCAAGAGCTGTTCGATGCCGCCTTTGTTGATGGGGTCAAACATCACCAGATATTGCGCCACATCGTATTGCCATTGTCTATACCCGCCTTGGTAACATTGCTGGTTGTCAATGCTTTGTTCGTTTGGAACGACCTTCTGATCGCAGTCATTTTTCTGCAAGACGATGGCAAGCGCACACTCATGGCTGGTATTTCGGTATTCCAAGGCCGCTATAACAACCAGATCCCGCTTTCAATGGCGGGTATGGTGGTAGCCTCAGCACCAATGATCATCCTCTATATTTCGTTCCAGCGTTATTTCATACGCGGCCTGATGGCGGGCGCGATTAAATGACAAGCGTTGATATTGCTGTAATCGAAAACGATTTTTTACGTGTCGCAGTCTCGCCGTTGGTCGGTGGCACTATCACGTCAATCTTTCACAAGCAGGGAGGGCTGTCGGTTCTAGGACGGGTGCCATGGGATCCTGTTACAATTCCCGAACCGGGCTTTGCTGCCAAGGATGAGCAAAGCTGGCTGACGCGGTACACCGGCGGCTGGCCATTGATGTTTCCCAATGCTGGCAACGAATGTGTATCTGAAGGCCTTTTCCATGGCTTTCACGGCGAGGCTTCCATCTCGCCGTGGCAAGCCGAAGTCTCCCCGGATCGTATCCGTTTAACGCGTCAGTTTTTCAGTATTCCGGTGCGCTTGACCCGCGACATTACTTTGGAAAACGATGTCGTTTGTCTGCATGAAGCAGCGCTGTCAAATGGTGTGTCGCCGGTTCATGTCATGTGGGGGCAACACATCACATTTGGTTCTGATCTGCTGGCTGTGCCATTCATCATCGAGACTGGTGCAAAGCGCGCTTTGGTTGATGACAACTATGACCCACCCGAAAATCCTTGGGTGCCCGGCGCAACTGGTGACTGGCCAATCATTGCCGGAAAATCTGGCATTTGCGATATGTCGCGCCCGCAAGCAACCACGTCGTCAATGGCCTATTTGACGGAATTTGAAGCAAACTATGTCTCAATTCGCCGGATCGATGGCGCGATAAACGCAACTGTCTCATGGGACGGCGACGTTTACGATTGTGTTTGGTACTGGTGTGAACTGGGGGGCAACACGGCTCCGCCATGGTTTGGTCGCGGCAATTTGATTGGTCTGGAACCTTGCTCAACAGCTTCTGGGCTTGGTCTTGATGACTGCTTGCGGACCGGGAAGCGTCTGATCAAATTGATGCCTCGCATTCCAGTCATCGCGTCAGTCCGATTGCATGTATTTACATCCGACCGGCCCGGACAAGGCGTTAAGACCGCCGGTCATGAACTATAGGCGCGCCGGCGTTGCATTAAATCCAAGCAGTCCCGAAATCTCGCGCGCGGCAACCAAAAGCCGTGTACCGATTTCCATTCCCTCGCTGCTGGACATATCGGTTAACGGAACCGAAACACTTATCGCAAGCAATTGATGGGGGCCCGGAATCTGACAGGCGGGTTTTGGTAAGCCATCTTTAGAAAGCAGCCATTGATCGCTCGCCAAGCCTATTGTCGATTGCGTGTTTGCCCAAGCTTGTTGGTGCCATTCAAACACAACAACCAGGTTAGTTTTACTCTGTTACCAAACGATAACCTACACCAGGCTCTGTAATGATGTAGCGCGGGTCAGCAGCGTCATCGCCCAATTTATCACGGATGTTGCCAATCGCGATGCGCAAATAATGGGCGTCATTGGCGTGGGCCGCGCCCCAAATGGTGGTGAGCAATTGTTTGTGCGCAACCAGCCGTCCGGCATGGCGGGCAAGCAATGCAAGAACTGCAAATTCCTTTCGGGTCAGCTGTGTATCTTTGCCATTCAATGTGACTTTGTGCGCGGCAAGATCAATGCGCAATGGCCCGCTGACAATCTCTGAGACGTCGGTTGGTATCGATGATCGTTTTCGCAATAGCGCGCGCACGCGGGCCAAAAGTTCGCCGGTGGCAAAAGGTTTAGTGACATAATCATCAGCCCCTGCATCCAGCGCAGAGATTTTTTCAGCTTCACCATCACGCACGGACAAAACCAAAATGGGCACTTGAGACCATTCTCGGATTGAGGCAATCACAGATTTTCCGTCCATGTCCGGCAGACCCAGATCGAGGATCACAAGATCCGGCGCATCAGTTGCTGTGCGCTCAATACCTGCTCTGCCGCGTTCAGCTTCCAGCATCGTATGCCCGCCGCTTTCGATCACGATTTTCAAAAACCTGCGGATGGAAGTATCATCTTCGATGACCAAAATACGCGGCGGATTTGTCACTCTACGCCATCCGTTGAGGGTGCTGCAGGAAGCGTCATCACAATAGCTGTTCCCTGCCCGTTTACACCAGCCTCCGCGTTTACCGTACCGCCGTGGGCTTCAACAAGACCTTTAACAATAGCCAGCCCCATACCGGTGCCCGCCGGCGCGCCATCGCCTTTGGCCACACGGTGAAACAGATCAAACACCGCAGTGCGCTCCTCTGCCGGTATACCCGGCCCTTGATCGTTCACGGTCACTTTTACAGTGTTTCCCTCGGCCCGCGCCGAGATTGTTACAGTGGTGCCAGCGGGCGCATATTTTGCGGCGTTCTCAAATAAGTTTGTCAAAGCGTGCCCAATCAGCACCGGATCAGCGTTTAGCAATGGCAAGCCGCGCGGAATATCCACGGCAAAACTATGCCGTGAAAGCACCCGCACCAATTCACCACGCACTTGGCCGACAATTTCCCGGAGATCAAAAACGCTGCGGTTTGGTGTTAGTGCTCCATAACCAAGGCGGGTCATATCCAGCAGGTTTTGAATTGTGCGGTCGAGGCGGCGCGCTTCACTAAGCGCTGTTTGTGCAAGTTCGTGTTGCAATGCGTCGTTCAAATTTGATTTGCCTTCAGCCAGCGCGGAGGTTGCACCAATAATGCCGACAAGCGGTGTCCTCAAATCATGGCTGACAGCATTGAGCAACGCAGCGCGCAATTTGTCGCTTTCTTGGCTGATGCGCGCATTGGCCAGATCATCTGAAAACCGGTTGCGTTCGACGGCGACGGCCACCTGATCTTCAACGGCTAACAGCAAACGACGGATTTCAGGATCGGACGCGCGGAGGGGATCGCGGAACTTAACGCCGATTACCCCGAAAGGCCGCCCTGCCGTGGCAAGCGGCACAAACAGCCATGCGCCATTGGGCAGTGTGCCTGTACCAAGGCCGGCCGCCTCACTTTTGTCAAACGCCCAACGTGCCGCGCCTTCGGCACGCGGATCGAGCCCTTCTTCAATCGAAGGGTAGCCCTGCACTTGCTGAAGCACACCAAAACCATCGGGTGTCAAAATAACAGCATGGCAGTCAAGCGCTTTGGCGATATGTGAGACCGCGGCCCAAAGCACATCATCGGCTTTGGTGGCTGACGCAATTTTGCGTGCAAAGGCATAAAGTGTTTCGGTTCGCATTTGCGAGGCACGCATAGCTTCAACCTGTGCCTTTAACCGGCTGGCCAGCGTGCCGGTAAAAATTGCGCCCAAAAGATAAAAACTAAGCGACACGACGTCAGACGGTTTAGCCACCGAAAACGTGAAATAAGGCTCGGTGTAAAAGAAGTTATAGGCGGCGAAGCCAAGAATGCTTGCCATCAGCGAGGGCCATAACCCAAAGCGTGCACCGGCAATAAGCACAGCCAGAAGATAAAGCACAGTAATACCGCCAGCTGGAATAGCATCAGTGGCCGATACCGGCCAAGCTACAATCGACACACCTGCCACCAGCGCAGCGGAAAAGGCGTAAGGACGCCAGCCTTGTTTCTGGCGCGGTGCAGTTTGGGCTTTGCGCCGCGCCACACGGGCATGAGGCGTCACAACGGTGACTTCAAAGTCTGTGGCGGCGTCGAGCAGTTTTTCAAAAACCGGCTCCCGCCAAAGCGCCATCAGCCGCTGGGTGACGCTGTTGCTCCAGCGCGGCCTGCCAATCAAAAGACGCGACACATTGCGTTCACGGGCAAAGCTCAACAACTCGTGCGCTGTATTCGATTCAGCACGCAAAATCATCACTTCACCGCCAAGCGATTCAGCCAAACGCAATGCGTCATTGGTAGCAGCACGCGCTTCTGTATTCATCGCTTCATGACGGGGGGTGATAACGCTGGCAGCAATCCACGGGATTTTAGCGCGTTCCGCCATCCGCTTTGCCGTGCGCACCAAGACCTTGGCTGCGGGCGCCTCATTGATACAAACCAATAAACGCTCATCGGCCGGCCAAATGCCTTCAACGGAACCGGCCTGCTTTATGGCCAACATTTCAGCATCAACTTGGCCTGCAACGGCACGCAAGGCCATTTCCCGCAGCGCAGTCAGTTTGCCTTTGGTAAAGAAGTTTTCAAGCGCGCGCCCGGCCTGTTGGGCGCCATAAATCTTACCTTCTTTAAGCCGCGTGATCAGCTCGTCAGGCGGAAGGTCAATCAGCTCAATTTGATCGGCGCGTTGCAAGACTTCGTCTGGCACAGTCTCTTGCACGCGCACACCGGTTATTTGAGCGACCGCATCATTAAGGCTTTCAATGTGCTGGATGTTCAACGTGGTGACAACATCAATACCGGCGTCCAAAACCTCCATCACATCTTGCCAGCGTTTGGGATGGCGTGAGCCGGCCATATTGGTGTGGGCAAACTCGTCAATCAAAGCCAGCCCGGGGCGACGCGAGATCAAGGCGTCAACATCGAGTTCACCAAGGCTTTGGCCGCGATGATCAATTGTTTTGCGCGGCAACATATCGATGCCAGAAAGCAAAGCTTCCGTCTCAAGGCGGCCATGGGTTTCAATCAGCCCGGCAACCACATCAACGCCGGCCTTTTGGCGCAGTTTGGCCTCTTCCAGCATCGCAAATGTCTTGCCAACACCGGGGGACGCACCCAGAAAAATTTTGAGGCGGCCACGTGCGCTGTTATTGCGGCCTTCGTCGCGGGCGGCGGCGAGAAAACTCTCCGGGCTTGGGCGATTGGTTTCTGTCAAAGCCATAATCCAAGTGTTGGCCTTAAGGCTTGGCGCTGTCCAGCGCCAAATTTAGCGCCAGCACATTAACTTGGGCCTCACCCAGAATTCCAAATGTGCGCCCTTCAATGGCAGCATCAACAATTGCGCGAAGATCAGCTTCAGGCATGGCGCGTGCAGCTGCCACCCGTGCGATTTGTGTTTTTGCCGCTTGCGGCGAAATATGCGGGTCAAGCCCGGATGCCGATGTTGTCACAAGGTCGGCGGGCTGCGGGCCGGTGCCCAGCGCTAAGGCACGCGCCTCTACCGCTTCAATTAAAGCGCCACTTGTTGGCCCAAGATTGGAGCCGGTTGAGTTTGCAGCATTGTATGGAACATCTGCCGTGGCAGACGGGCGGCCATGGAAATAACGTTCTGTGCTGAATGATTGACCAATCAGCGCCGAGCCAACCACGACTCCTCCACGTTCAATCAACGAGCCATTAGCCTGCTGCGGCAGCAAGGCCTGCCCGATACCGGTGATGAGAAACGGGTAGCCAATGCCGGTGATCAACGTGAACAGCAACGTTAAAACCAGCGCCGGACGTAGATGTGACATGATCAAATTCCTGTTTGAAACAAGGTGGTTTTATACAAGGTGTTTGTTATACAAGGCCCAGCGAAGTGATGATGAGATCAATCGCTTTGATGCCAATGAACGGCACGATAAGGCCGCCAACGCCATAAATCAGCAGGTTGCGGGTCAGCAAAGCCGAAGCCGATGATGGCTTGTAGGCAACGCCCCTCAACGCAATCGGGATAAGGGCGATAATTACCAGCGCATTGAAGATGATTGCCGACAAAATCGCGCTTTCGGCAGATTCTAGCCCCATAATGTTCAGCGCGCCAAGCCCGGGATAGGCAACCACAAACAATGCAGGCAAAATCGCAAAATATTTTGCCACATCATTGGCAATCGAAAACGTGGTCAAAGCGCCGCGCGAAATCAGCAGTTGTTTTCCAACCATAACAATTTCAATCAGCTTGGTGGGGTCACTGTCGAGATCGATCAGATTACCGGCTTCTTTGGCAGCGGGCGTGCCTGAATTCATCGCAACGCCAACATCGGCTTGCGCCAAAGCCGGTGCATCGTTGGAGCCATCACCGCACATCGCAACAAGACGGCCTTCTGACTGCTCTTTGCGGATCAGCGCTAATTTGGCTTCTGGCGTTGCTTCGGCCAGAAAATCATCAACACCAGCTTCAGCAGCAATCGCTGCTGCTGTCAGCGGGTTGTCACCCGTGATCATAACCGTGCGGATGCCCATACGGCGCAGTTCCGCAAACCGCTCCCGGATATTGGGTTTTACGATGTCTTTCAGATAGATAACGCCCAATGCTTGTCCGCCTTGCGCAACCACCAAAGGCGTGCCGCCTGCATTTGCGATTTTGCGCACTTCACCGTCTAAATCTGTTGCCGCGGTTTTGCCCAGATACCGCATTACTGCATCAGTTGCGCCTTTGCGGATTTGTGTGCCATCGACCAGATCAACACCCGACATCCGGGTTTGCGCGGTGAAAGGCATAAATGTGCCTGAATCCACTGGCGCGGTAAAACCGAACATTTTTTGAGTAAGCTCAATGATCGAGCGACCTTCTGCGGTTTCATCGCCTTGTGATGACAGGAAAGCGGCCTCTGCCAATTGGCGTTCTGTTGCGCCGCCGACCGGCACAAACGCTGCCGCCATGCGGTTACCAAAAGTGATCGTTCCGGTTTTGTCGAGCAACAAAACATCAATATCGCCTGCCGCTTCAACGGCACGACCTGATTTGGCAATGACATTGGCTTTCACCAAGCGGTCCATACCGGCAATGCCAATCGCTGAAAGCAAGCCGCCAATCGTTGTCGGTATAAGCGTCACGAATAACGCTGCAAGATAGATAACCGGCAAAGTGGTGCCCGACCATGAGGCAAAGACCGGCAAGGTCACGACAACAAACAAAAACACCAAAGTGAGCGCGGCGAGCAAAATGTTCAGTGCAATTTCATTGGGTGTCTTGCCGCGTTTTGCGCCTTCAACCAGCGTGATCATTTTGTCGATAAAGGTTTCGCCCGGTTTGGCCGTGACATTGATCACCAGCCAATCTGACAAAATGGTTGTGCCGCCGGTGACCGACGATCTGTCACCGCCGGATTCGCGGATGACAGGCGCGGATTCTCCGGTGATTGCAGCTTCGTTTACCGATGCCGCACCTTCAATGATTTCGCCGTCAGTCGGGATGATATCGCCAGCCAGCACCAAAATAAGCGTGCCTGGTTCTACCCGGTCGATGTCGCGCATCTCAAAACGTTCGCGGTCTTTCATGTTTGAAAGCACGCGCGCCTTAGCCGTGGATTTGGTGGCGCGGAACGCATCTGCGCGTGCCTTGCCCCGCCCTTCAGCGACAGCTTCAGCAAAATTTGCAAACAGCACTGTGAACCATAACCAGATTGCAATTTGCAACCCAACCCAGAATGCCGGGCCACCTGATATGCCGTCACGGATGACAAGCACTGTTGCCAGCACAGACACCAAAGCGGTTGCAAAAATTACCGGATTGCGGGCAAGGCCGACAGGGTTAAGCTTTGCAAAGGCTTGCACCAGTGCCGGTTTTAAAATGGATGGCGCAAACAGGCCGATTTCAGGGGAGGATGTTTTGGTCATGAAAGTTTCCTTTAGAAGCGCTGGCCGGCGAACATCGACACATGCTCGGCGATTGGCCCAAGCGCGAGGACGGGCAGGAAGGTGAGAGCGCCGACAATCAAAATCGTCGCAAGCAGCAACACGACAAACACCGGACCATGGGTCGGGAATGTGCCTGCGGTTGCTGTGGCAGGAGTCTTACCGGCAAGTGAACCGGCAATGGCAAGGATCGGCAATATATAGCCGAAGCGCCCCAGAAGCATTGCAAAACCCAGCATCACATTGTGAAACGGCGTATTTGCGGTAAAGCCGGCAAATGCCGAGCCATTATTGCCGGTGGCTGAGGTATATGCATAAATCAGTTCTGACAGACCATGCGGGCCAGCGTCTTGAACGCTGGTTTGCGCGTTGCCGGTTGCTATGGCCAAAGCCGAGAACAGCAAAATACCAATTGGCATTACCAACAGCGTCAGCGCGGCAAGTGTGATTTCGCGGGCTTCAATTTTTTTGCCGAGATATTCGGGCGTGCGCCCGACCATCAAACCGGCCAGAAATACCGTCAGCACCACAAACAGCAGCATGCCTGTCAAGCCGACCCCTGCGCCGCCATATACAATCTCGCCCAATTGGATGTTGAGCATCGTCACCAGCCCGCCAAGCGGCGTGAGGCTGTCGTGCATCGCATTGACCGAGCCGTTGGAGGCAGCAGTGGTGGTGACCGCCCACAGCACTGAATTAACGATGCCAAACCTGACTTCTTTGCCTTCCATATTTCCGGCTGACGGATCAGCAAATTCAGCGGTCAGCGGGTTGCCGCTGTGTTCAGCGGCGTAAGTTGCGGCAAATGCCATCACCAGTAATATGCCCATGGCTGCAAACAATGCGCGGCCTTGGCGCGCATCGCCCACCAAACGCCCATAGGCAAAAACCATCGCTGCCGGTATGGCGAGAATGGCCAGCATCTGGATGAAATTGCCAATGATTTCAGGGTTTTCAAACGGGTGAGCTGAGTTGACGTTGAAAAAGCCGCCGCCATTGGTGCCAAGCTGTTTGATCGCCAATTGGCTCGCAACAGGCCCGACAGACATGGTTTGTTGGGCACCTTCAAGCGTGGTTGCGGTCACAGCGCCCTGCAAAGTTTGGGGCACACCAAGGGCGAGCAAAGCCACAGCAATGATAATTGCGCCCGGCAATAAAACGTAGAGGACAATGCGGGTCATGTCCGACCAGAAATTGCCGATGGACCTTGTGTCACCGTTTGCCAGCTTTGCTGCAAAACCACGCGCCACGGCAGCGGCAACCGCCATTCCGGATGCGGCAGACAGAAAATTCTGAGTGGTCAGCCCGGCCATTTGACTGAAATGCGTCATCGTGGTTTCGCCGCCGTAAGACTGCCAGTTGGTATTGGTTACAAACGAAATTGCGGTGTTGAAAGCCAAATGCCAAGACAGTCCATCAAAACCCTGCGGGTTCAGCGGCAACCCGTGTTGAAACATTAAAAGCAAAAACAGTAATAGAAAGCTTGCCGCATTGAATACCAAAAGAGAAATGGCGTAACCACTCCACCGTTGCGGGCCTTGCCCGCCCGCGACACCGAGAATCAAGCGCTCAACCGGTGCAAGGAACGTGACTTCACCCGTGATGACGCGTGCGGTGTAAAAACCCAGTGGCACAGCAATTGCAAAAAGCAGCGCTGCGTAAAGCCCAGCTTGAATAAGATCAGCGGTCATTTCCATGTCCTTAGAACTTTTCGGGGGCAAGCAGCGCCACCATCAAATACACAAACAATACGGCAGCCACGGCAAGGCCAAGCCAAACATCTAAGGCGGGCAGGTTAGCGATCATTTTGCGAAATCCGGATGACTGATCCGAATGGCTTAAGCCCAACACGCGTAAAGCCGCGATATTGAAACACTGAATTGGCGTAAAGCGAGCGTAAGGAAATGCCGATGGGGACAATAGAAGCCTAGTAAACCGCAGCGTCCAAACGTTGGAGTTTTGTACAAACCCGACGTTCAACTTTCTTCACACACCTTTGTTTCGTTAGGCGGTTTTTCGTTCGAACTGATATGGCCCCTTAGTGCAATGTCTGCTTTCGGGCATTGATCATCCGCCTTTTGAAGTCGGCACTTAAGCGCAAAGCCGAACGAATGGGGTGGGGGCCGGAAGCGGACAGGCGGGTTTCATTATATGTCTGGGAAAAGCGGACATAATTCACAGTCATAACTGGCTGCTATTGATTGCCTCAGTTGCTCATAATTGCTAACAAGAGATAACCTAGTTAGAACTTGTGTTCGGCACAAAACGGGGTAAGTCCACCGGGCGAATGTTATTTACAACATAGTTTGCTGCTCGTTTGCTGTCATGCAACTTCGTGTTCATTCTTTCGTCATTGACGGGAACCAAACACTGCCTAACTCCAACGATGAATCCTGTGCCATAGGCGCTGCCGACGGACTCGCGATCCATCGAGGCCGGGCTGGTTCTCTGTGACCCCCAGCGCACAGTGGGCCGACCCGACTGACAATCGCGTTGTTCAGTATTAAAATGCGAAGGCCAGCTGGACAATGCAGCTGGTGAAAAGCATCCGGTTCTAACGGCAAAACAATTTGCATTGCCGTACTTGTCTCAGACATTGACGGATGTTCTTTCTTATTTTACAACCAATTAGGCGTAACCTGTCATACAGGCATTGGAGGTCCGATTGGATATAATTGGCGCAGGTGGCTTGGTCAGCGACGCGATTGGTGCGATCTCGAAGCATATCCGCGAAAATGATTTGATGCCGGGAGACCGGCTGCCCTCTGAAGCCAACATGTCAAAAGAGTTGAATGTGTCGCGCACTGTGGTGCGCGAAGCGTTCCGGTCACTGGCTGCTATGCGGATTATCGACCTTGCCACCGGCAAGCGTGCGGCAGTGGCAGCACTTGATTCCGCGCCGATGTCTTTGATGATTGAGCATGGTTTGCATACCGATCAGATCAATGTGCAGCAGATCTATGATGTGCGCCGCACGATTGAAACACGCATTGTAACGCTCGCGGCAATCAGGCGTACGGACACTGAGGCTCATGATCTTTTTGCACTTGCGCAGGCCATGCGACACTCCGTTGATGACCCTGCCCGCTTAATGGAACATGATCTGAGCTTTCATCTGCTTCTGGCGCAGGCGTCGCGCAATCCGGTTTTCACGCTCATCATCGGCGCGTTTCAGGGAATTACGCGCCAAACTTGGCCCATCGGTTGGAAAAGCCGGCCAACTGCTGAATCTCGGGATTTAATGCTGGCGACCCATATTGATATCGCAAGCGCGGTGGTTGCCGGTGATCCGCAACAGGCTGTTTCCGCTATGACGCAGCATTTTGATGAAAGCGTACGCG
The DNA here is from genome assembly GCA_031374255.1 of Limoniibacter sp. GTDB lineage: Bacteria > Pseudomonadota > Alphaproteobacteria > Rhizobiales > Rhizobiaceae > JALOTE01. Next base: position 16,606 of record JANMFT010000339.1, read on the forward strand.
CGCTGCTTACCGCCGGGCTGACATAAGCCATGAAAATCACCGCGCTGGAAACCATCCGTATTGCCGAGCGCCCAAACCTGATTTGGTTGCAGGTTCACACCGATGACGGGTTGATCGGGCTTGGCGAGACATTCTTTGGTGCGGGCACGGTTGAGGCACATGTGCACGATTATATCGCACCACGTGTGTTAGGGCGCGATCCACTGGAGATTGACCGATTGTCGGCTGACCTTGTTGGCTATCTTGGGTTTCGATCATCAGGGGCTGAAGTGCGTGGCAATTCGGCATTTGATATCGCACTATGGGATATTTTCGGCAAAGCTACGGGACAACCCATTGCGCAATTGCTGGGCGGTTTTACTCGCCATGAGATTCGTACTTACAACACCTGTGCGGGCTCTGATTATGTCAAAAAAACCTCTGGGCAAGTGACCGCCAATTATGGTTTGGGGCAAAACACTGATTTTGACGATTTGAACGGCTTCCTTCATCGTGCAGACGAGCTGGCGCACTCATTGCTCGAAGACGGCATCACGGCGATGAAGATCTGGCCGTTTGACAGCGCC
>JANMFT010000396.1:0-8702 GCA_031374255.1 Limoniibacter sp.
ATACTGAGCAGACGTTTGCTTCGATCATGCCCTACACAATCGAAGAAGCTTATGAGGTTGGCGAAGCTATTGAACGCAATAACATGCCTGATCTTTGCGACGAGCTGGGCGATTTATTGTTACAAGTGGTTTTCCATGCCCGCATGGCCGAAGAGGCTGGACATTTCAGCTTTGGCGACATTGTTGAGGCAGTTACCCGTAAAATGATCCGCCGTCACCCGCATGTGTTTGGCGATGAAAGCGCGCGCAGCCCGAAAATGGCCAAGGGCATGTGGGAGAAAATCAAGGCTGAAGAGAAAGTTGAAAAGCGCGCACGGCAAACTGCAACTGGCCAAACAGGGCGGCAGCCAAGCCTGCTAGACGATGTGCCACGTGCCCTGCCCGCGTTTCTGGAAGCCCGAAAACTTCAATCAAGCGCTGCCCGCGTCGGTTTTGATTGGTCGGAGGCTGCGCCCATACTGGACAAAATTGAGGAAGAAGTCTCGGAATTACGTTCCGCAATTAACCATGAAACGCCTGCCGAAGTCGCAGCCGAATGGGGTGATTTGGCATTTGCGCTTGTTAATCTTTCGCGGCATTTAGACATTGACCCAGAATTGCAGTTGAAAGCGGCCAATTCAAAATTCCGTCGCCGTTTTGCCGGGGTTGAACAAGGCTTGGCAGCCAAAGGCAAATCCCCTGCCGATGCATCCTTGGACGATATGGAAGCCGAATGGATTGCGTTTAAGCATTCAGAATCAACTACATAAAAAAGTCGCCTGAACCATTTCTGATTCAGGCGCCGGGTCAAACCCGTCCAAATTATGTGCTGAAAACCGACCGGAGCCGTTAACATAATAATGACAGAGCAGAACAAGTTTTGCAATTGATACCGATTGTTAAGGTTAATAGAGCAAGCCCGCGATGCGGTTTTTCCTACTGCTTTCTTTCAAATACACCGCGTATTTCGGTCTCCAAAATTACGCTGGCACGCACCTTGCTGACTTAAGGCAAATGACCACGATCTTAAAACCGGATGTCTCATTCCGGAACAGATTGCAGGTTTGCACTTTCAGTTTTGGTGTTTAAGTGAAATGAAAACGCAATCGGCCTTAAATCTGTTTCATTATTGGAACCGTCTTCGCAATTGCAGCCCTGCCCCGCGGCGCGTGGATATTGAACCATCAGACATCCGCGATGTTTTAAGCCAAGTCTTCATTTTGGAGTCACACGGTTTTGACACTGATATGGTTTTTAGAATTGCCGGCACCTCAATCAGTAATTTTATGGGTCGCCCACTTCGTGCAACATCTTTTCGTGGCTTGTTTCAAAATCAAAATCAGCCGGTGATCAGCAGACTCATGAGGAATTGCTATCAAGACCGGTCGGTTATTGTGCTGGAATTGATGGCTTATTCTAAAACCAGCCGCCAAACACCATTAGAACTTTTGATGCTGCCGTTGCAAAATGAAGATGGGGGCAGTCGGATTTTTGGTTGCATCGTGCCGCAAACCCAAGAATTTTGGCACGGCATGGACATTATTGCCCGTCTCGACCTTCAGTCTATCCGGTTAGTTGATCCTGAGCGGGAACCACTCTTTCTTGCAAACAGGCCTAAAATAGATGTGTTACCCACACTTGCCCCGGCAGAAGAGGCGTTAATTTTTGAGAGCGAGATACCATCGCAAAAAGGCGTTCGCTTGCTGGTGATTGAAGGTGGAAAATCAGCTAAGATGCCTTTGGAAATTACGAAGCGTTAACGACGTCCTGCTATCTTCGCCCCATCTGCCGTTAGCGGCCAGATCTGCATTGACTATGCAAAGGGTGAATACCGGTGGAACAAAGAACATTTCAACGCGTCAACGTAACGGTTCACGGTCGCTTCATGCGTGAAGATCGAACCGAACATTCGTGTGATATTCTTGACATGTCGCCCGGTGATATAAGTTTTCGTTCTCTTGCAATTTGCACGCGCGGCGAACGTGTCATTGCCTACCTTGATCATCTTGGTCGCATCGAAGGCCGCGTAACACGCAATACACATGAGGGGTTTGCTGCCGAAATTGTAGCATCGGAGCGCAAACGCGAAAAGTTGGCCGCGCAGCTCACATGGTTGGTCAACCGCCACGAATTAAACCTGCCTGAAGATCGCCGTCATAACCGTGCAGCCAATCAAGCCGCCGCTGCAAGCATTATTGAACTTGATGATGGCCGCAAATATCCTTGCCGCATTATTGATTTGTCGTTGTCGGGCGCTGCTGTTTCTGTTGCGGTTAAACCTGCAATGGGCACGTCTGTTCGTCTTGGTATCAAACAAGGGCGTATTGTGCGCCACTTTGAGGATGGTGTGGCTGTTGAGTTTCTCACGCTCCAAACCCACGATTCTCTCAGGGAAGCGTTTGGCAACAGTATTGCGGCGTAAATTTAAAACCGAAATTCTGAGATTACACAGCCGGGCCTTGAGCCCGGTTTTTTTTGCTGTGTTGACAGTCGATTATATGAATGAAATGTTGAAGCATTAGTCGGCATTTTATTCAAATATAAAATTGTTTTGATTTAATTTTATACAACATTTTACTTTAATACACCTCAAATACCAACACTATATTTTGCCTGACGTAAAAACAGTTGTGTCATTGTAGTTCCACAGGGGGACTGCACATGATCAATACTATAGAGCGAATGTTGATAGGGCTAACCTTGTCAGGGGTAGTGACATTTAGCGCAATTACCGCCGAAGCTGCCTCTTCAATGTCGGTAACCACTCAAACAACGCAGCCGATTGGCCATTATGAATTGTGCCAGCGTTTGCCGTCTGAATGCCGCGTTCTGCGCACAAATATTGGAGCAGTGAAACTTACACAGGCTACGTGGTCGCGTATCATTGATGTTAACGCAGCCGTAAACTCAATGATCAGGCCGGTTACAGACCAGGAATTGTGGGGCAAAGAAGAAGTCTGGTCATACCCGGCCAATAAGGGCGATTGCGAAGACTATGTTTTGTTAAAGCGCAAACTGCTGATGAAGGCAGGTATCGCTGAAAACAATTTGCTGATCACCGTTGTGAGGCAGGCAGATGGCAGCGGCCACGCTGTTTTGACAGTGAGCACTGACCAAGGCGACTATGTTCTCGATAATTTGCGCGGTGATGTGCGCGTATGGAACGAGACCGGCTACACTTTTCTCAAGCGCCAGTCTGCCAGCAATTCCGGCCATTGGGTTGGTATCAATGACACAGGCAACGCATCGGTAGCCGCGCTGAAATAATAAATTCAAATTCTCCGGTCAGACCCGTCCAGTCCCCCAATGACCGGGAATAGGAGCCGGCCCCCGTCCCCCGGGCCGGCTCCACTTTTTTAAGATTAACACTCTTTGAGGCCCTTGCCGAACCGCCGCTGGTTTTCCACATAATGTGCAGACGAGCGTCCAATTCCAGCAATTTCAGCTTCCGTAAGTGCCCGCGCTACTTTCGCTGGTGCACCAATAATCAAGCTACCAGCCGGAAACACTTTGCGTTCCGTAACGAGCGCGCCTGCCCCGACTAGGCAATTATCGCCGATAACAGCGCCGTTTAGAATGATGGCTCCCATGCCCACAAGGCTGTTATCGCCAATAGTGCAGCCATGTAGCAGCGCTTTATGACCAATTGTGCACCCTGCCCCGATCGTCAGCGGAAAGCCCGGATCAGTGTGAAGTACGCAGTTCTCTTGAATATTGCTGCGCGGCCCAATGCTGATCTTTTCGGTATCGCCACGAATCACCGCACCAAACCAAATTCCAACATTTGCGCCAATATGAACGCCGCCAATCACGGATGCGTTTGGCGCAACCCAAGTCGAACCTTCATCATCAAAATAAGGTTTAATACCATCAAGTGCGTAGATCATCGCGCCTCATTTCGTTTTGCTAACGGGTCATTAACCATAAATCCCCAAGGTTGATTGATTAGCAACCCCGGCGCAAAGTCTTATGAGAACAGCAGCCCCGCAGGCAGTGAATCTTAGCACCTCGCATGCACCGGAATCATTCCGCAAAATGTTTGTCGCAATTTTGGTAATCGGCTTTTTGTCGATTGTTATCAGTATTTCGGGCCGTGTGTTTGGCGGGCAGGTCATGCTTGGCGGTAATTCTGTCAGCACTGCAACACATGAAATCGTCATTGCCAATGCTGTATTGAACGTGCCCGAAAACTACATCAGGCATAACGAACAGCGCAGCCCCGGAGTTAAGGCGGGGCTCGATCTCTATGCGGTATTACCCAGCCTTGAAGGTTATAGCGCCAAGAACAAAGCCTTTTTCAACAATGAGCAAAAAGCCGAGTCGCAATTGCTGTTCATCACGATTGAGCCGCAGCAAATGAGCCGTGATATGTCGGGCCGTTTCGATCCGATTTACCGCCAGTTGATCGAGCCGACATCAGAAAACACTGCAACCGAAGGCCTTGAATCTTACACCTTCAAAAAAGACCGCGCAATATTTGCCAATGAACGGCTTTTTGTTGGAGCGCGGGGTGAAGACCGCCAATTTGTAGCACGCTGCATTACCGGCGCTGACGGTGATCAAGCTTTAGCGCCATGCGAGCGCGATGTGTTTCTTGCAAATGATTTAAGCGTTAAATACCGCTTTCCATTTTGGCTTTTGAAAGAATACAGAACCTTAGATGCGCAGGTGCTGGGTCTGGTTGAAAAGATGATTGTTAAATCACCGCTTCAATAAAATTAGTCTTCCAAATCGATGTCCAAGATCGACATAGACAAATCATATGAGGTTTCACCCTCATCTTCGATGCGTGAAATAATGCCTAAAAACTCCTCGCCAACATACAATTCCGCAGAATCATTCAGCTTTGGCCGCGCGCGCACAGTGATAGCTGCATTACCGAACGTGCGGCGGAAATAGCCGGTCAGCTTGTCAATTTCAGATTTATTCATATGCAAAGCTCCAAAATATTTTGCCCGCGTTTAAGCGAGGCGGAAGCGAACCGCAACACCGTCATCTAAATCGACGTTTCATTCCTGCGCGGCAATCATTTGGTCCATACTGCGTGCGGGGTCTGAGCAGCCGGCTGTGCCAACGACTTTGGCAGGTACGCCAGCGACCGTGCAATTTGCGGGCACATCAACCAACACAACTGAGCCTGCGGCAACACGGCTGCATGTGCCAACGGAAATATTGCCGAGGATTTTCGCCCCTGCCCCAAGCATAACGCCATCGCCAATTTTCGGGTGGCGGTCGCCGCCAGCTTTACCGGTGCCGCCCAGCGTAACGTTGTGCAAAATTGAAACGCCGTTGCCAATTTTGGCGGTTTCACCAACGACTAACCCGGTTGCGTGATCCAAGAATATGCCGCGCCCAAAGACAGCTGCTGGATTGATATCGGTTTGAAACACCGCAGACGAACGGCTTTGCAAATACAGCGCAGTGTCTTTACGCCCGCTTTTAAGCATCCAATGCGCCAAACGGTGGGTTTGGATGGCGTGAAAACCCTTAAAATATAAAATCGGTTCAATAAATCGTGAGCATGCCGGGTCACGATCATGAACAGCTTGCATGTCAATGCGCACGACGCCGCCCCATTCCAGGTTGTCTTTGGCCATAGCGCGGAAGTCCTGCACTACGAGTTCAGCTGGATAATCTGGATGGTCAAGGCGTTGCGAAATCCGGTGCGCGACAGCCTCTTCCAATGTATCGTGATTCAAAACGCAAGCATGCACAAAAGCTGTTAGAAGCGGATCATCGCGCACGATACGGCGGCCTTCTTCCTGGACCGCTGTCCAGATCGGGTCAATACTATTGATCTTTGTTTTCCGCTGCACTTCGGCTTGCATGGTCGTTTTCCCATAAGCGGCCATCCGGTCGCTATGAGTAATATAGGGCCAAACCCATTACACGGCAATTTCAGAATGATTAATGTTTTGCTTTATAAAACTTCATCCAAAAACGAAAGATAACGCGCCTTAAACGTCCGGTCGCCTACGGCAAGCATATGGTCTCGGCCCTCAATTTCGAAGGCTTTTGCGTTCTTCATAAATGCAGCAAGATCGGCCGCGCTGCCTGCCAGATCATCTTTGCTGCCAACAGCGATTAGCGATGCCACATTTATTAAAGCCACCTGCTCTGCTGCCATATTGATGCGCGATCCTTCAATGCAAGCGCCCAAAGCCAGCCGGTCGCTCTTGGTTTGGTCGGCAAATTTGCGAAACATCAGCGCTCGCGAGTCTGTAATCGTGGTTATATCTTCTGTAATCAAAGCGTCATGCACCGGGCCCCAAAAACCTGCGCCTTCAATGAGAGCCATACCCAGACCACCAAAACACAGGCTTTTAGCGCGTTGTGGCGCGAGTATGGCCATAAATGCAGCAACCCGTGCACCCATAGAATAGCCCATCACATGGGCTTGGCTGACACCCAAATAATTCAGCAGCGCAATTGCATCCCCCGCCATTTTTTGCGGTGTGTAATCATCAGGAATTCTGCTCGAGGAACTTTTTCCGTGCCCGCGATGATCAAAGGCAACCACGGGGTAACCTGCATCAGTCAGCGTTTTTATCCAAAGCGGGCCTACCCAGTTAACGTCAAGGTTTGAGGCAAAGCCATGAATCAGCAGAACCGGAGTTTTTCCGGCTTGGTCACGCCAATTTTCATAGCGGAGGTTAAACTCCTCATGGCTAAAAAACGGCACTTGCACTCACGGCTTTATCAATGGGTGTGTCAATTGCGCCCCGGCTTTGATGTTGTTTTCAGCAGCCTGCCCCGCATTGATTTCAAGCACATAACGCACCGGTTTGGGTGAACTGACGACTTCCAGCGATTGCGGCGTTGTGTTTGCAGCCACACCAATTACCAATCCTGTTTCATCAACAAACAGCATATCAAGCGGCAGTGACGTATTCTTCATCCACATTGAAACCGCGCGGGTTTGCCCGAAATCAAACAGCATGGCGCGGTTCTTTTGGAAATCTGTTCGAAACATAAGCCCTGCGGCACGCTCAATATCGGTGTCAGCAACTTCAAGCTCATATCGAACTCTGTCGCTGCCAGTGACAATGGCTAAAGATATAGGCTCTGGTTGGAATTTCATTGGATCGCCTGCAAAAGCAAATGCAGTCCAACAGCAGAAAACGATAGTGAAAAATGTGCGAAATATCATCGGGCTAAAAGCCAGCGTGAAAGTTTAATTGTCAAGCTGAGGCGTGCCAATATCAGGGCGGACCTCGGAGGCCATCAACCCTTTTCCGCTGCGGCCAAAGCGAACGATCACTGTTTGCCCGGGGCGCAGTTCAGCAAGCCCATGGCGGCGCATCGTTTCCATGTGTACGAAAATATCTTCGGTGCCTTCACCGCGCGTCACAAATCCAAAGCCCTTGGTGCGGTTGAACCATTTAACAACCACACGCTCAAACCCGCTTTCGGGAGCAACCACAGTATGCGTGCGTGCGGGTGCGGCCTCGCGGTCCACGTTGGTTTCATCAAGGCTGATTATGCGAAACACTTGGAAGCCGCGTTCGCCTTTTTTAATTTCGGCAACAATGCGTGCGCCTTCAGGAGCAGCCTGATAACCGTCACGCCGTAAACACGTTATGTGAAGCAGAACATCGCCATATTGTGTGTCGTCGGCTAAAACAAAACCATAGCCTTTTGCGCCGTCAAACCATTTTACCGCGCCGGAAACTTCAATCAGTTCGTTTAAAGAATCAGTTGTATTCCCATCAATGGTCGCTGAAGTCTCGTCAGCAACACTTGATGTGGTTTCAGATTGAACCCTCAAATCCCCCATTGGCCGCTCCGGATACGCAAAACATGATTCTACTACTTTAAACATAGCATTACAGTGCGCGTCTGGCGCAAGAGAAAGTTTTACTAAATATTTACCATTATGGCTAGCCATAATGGCTGCAAAGCCTATGTGATTGATCAATAATCATTTTCAACATTTCAATTAGGGCTCAAAAATGCGCTTTCTCCACACCATGGTTCGCATTCACGATGTGGATGCTTCACTTGATTTTTATTGCAATAAACTGGGCCTTCAAGAAGTGCGCCGTCACGAAAGCGAACAAGGCCGGTTTACGTTGATTTTTTTAGCCGCCCCAAATGACCGCGCGAATGGTTCGGATGACCGTCGCGCGCCGGAGCTCGAACTCACATATAATTGGCCAAGTGAGAACGGTGAGGCTGAGGCTTACACTGGCGGACGCAATTTCGGCCACCTCGCTTACCGCGTTGATAATATTTATGAAACCTGTCAACGCCTGCACGATATGGGTGTGACTATAAACCGGCCGCCGCGCGATGGGCATATGGCATTTGTGGTTTCGCCGGACGGCATTTCAATTGAAATTTTACAGGAAGGTGCAGCATTGACTGCAGCTGAACCCTGGGCGTCAATGCCTAACACAGGCAAGTGGTAACTTATTCACTAAGGCTTTGAGACTTGGCCAAGCCCTGCTAATCAAAGAGCAGAGTTGGGGGAGTTGATGCAGCATATTCTTGAACAATTGGAGCAACGCCGTGCCATCGCTCGACTTGGCGGCGGGCAAAAGCGAATTGATGCGCAACAAACATATCGAATTCTTCAAACGAACCGGTATCGAGCAACACTGACACGCGTTCGCGCGCCGTAAGTTTGCCTTTGGCGTGTTGTGCATCAATTCGCTTTTGCCCACCGCCAAGTCGAGCGATAGCACGGCGTTGCTCCAATTGTTCAAGAATATGCTGCATAA
>JANMFT010000427.1:0-7681 GCA_031374255.1 Limoniibacter sp.
AAAATGGGTTTGCGCATCGCAACGCTCGGCCCCGGTTTGCCGGATTACCTGCCTTCCGTGCGCTTTCGTGATTTATGGCGTTTGTGGAAGAGGCCGGCGGGTAAAAAATTTCGGGTTTGGCATGCCCGCCGCAATGTCGAAATGATCGGTGGGATTTTCTTGCGTGATGTGCTGCGCATGCCGCTGAAACTGGTTTTTACTTCTGCCGCGCAGCGCGAGCACAAACAGTTCACGCGGTCTCTGATTGGGCGGATGAACAGCGTGGTTGCTACAAATTCGAAATCAGCTGCCTTTCTAAAAGTGCCGAACGTTGTCATTCTTCACGGGATAGATACAAAACGATTTGTGCCTAATGCTGACACCAAACGCCAAATTCGTGACATGCTGAAACTTGATGACACTCAAAAAATAGCAGGTTGTTTTGGCCGCGTCCGGCATCAAAAAGGAACTGATTTATTTGTTGACGCAATGATTAAATTGTTGCCGCAGTACGCTGATTGGGTGGCGATTATCTGTGGGCTCGTTACCGTTGAACATGCTCAATTTGGAACCGATCTGGAAGGCCGTGTCGCGGCAGCAGGGCTTACTGACCGCATACGGTTTATGGGTGAAGTACCTGATATTCTGCCGTATTATCAAGCGGTTGATCTTTATATTGCGCCAAGCCGGAATGAAGGGTTTGGCCTTACCCCGCTGGAAGCGATGGCCTGCGGCGTGCCGGTAGTGACCAGCGATGCAGGGGCGTATGCCGACTTGGTTCAGCCTCACAAGAACGGTGAAATTTGCGCTGCCGGAGATGGCGAAGCGTTGACTGCAGCGATTGCGGAGGTGCTTGCAAACGCTGCCAAACTTGAACAGATGGGCCATTTTGCCAGCCAATTTGTACGCAAACATTTTGAGCTTAAAACGGAAGCTTTTGCTCTCAATGCCGTCTACGCCGAGCTGGCCACCGGGGTTTCGGTGAAGTGAAAATACTGATTGTCGCCAAAGACAATGGGTACGGGCTGTCAGTTCATAGTGGCCTTTTAAAAACAGCTCTGGAGACGGCAGGCTTTAAGGTGGAATGTGTTGATCCCCGAAAGCGAAATCTATTTCACCGATTTTTCGGAACGAAGCAGGCTGACCTGGCAATCCATTTCGAGCGAATAGGCCCCGCTTGGCTCAATGCCGCGCCGAAACACGCACTGCTGCCGCAGCAGGAGCGTTATCCCAAGCGGTTAATCAGGCGGCTTAAAAAGATTGATATGATCTTTGCGCAAACGCGCCATGCAGAGAAAATATTTTCAGACTTGAACTGCCCGACTGTCTTTACCGGATTCATGTCGCGCGACCGTTTTTTGCCGGACGTTGAGAAAAACTGGAACCGGTTTTTCCATTTGGCAGGCGGCAGCACGTTAAAGGGCACGGAAGATATTTTGGCGCTTTGGGCCAAGCACCCTGAATGGCCTGAATTGGTTGTGGTTCAGAAAAAAGACAACGCGCCCCGCACTGTTCCATCCAATGTCACGCTTTTTACCGGTCATATTGCGGAAGCCGAACTGCAGCGTTTGCAGAACGAATGCGGCATCCATTTATGCCCTTCCCGTTCTGAAGGGTGGGGCCATCATTTGCATGAGGGTATGTCGTGCGGCGCACTGGTGCTGACTACTAATGCGCCGCCAATGAACGAGTTTATCAATGCAGAAAACGGAATTCTCGTGCCGTTTTCGCGGCAGGAGCCAAGGCACTTGGGTGTGAATTATTATGTTGATGTAAAAGCGCTAGAGATTGCACTTGTGTCAGTGATTGGTATGCCGGTTAAAGCTAAAAGCAGTCTTGGAATTCAAGCGCGCAAACAGCAGAATTTGAATTCAGAATATTTTTTAGGTTCTATTGCCGCGATATGCAGAGTAGTCGGTTAAGGGACTTCAAAGGAACATCAGTATGGAATTTCGTACCGCACGTTTGCCTGCAAGGTTTAAACCAGAAGGGATAAATGCTTTGGTGCGTATCGGCAGTGTTTATGACGGCGGCTATGTCATTGCAGCCCATGTCTTGGCAGAAACAAAAGCTATTTTAACATTCGGCCTTGGTTTAAATTGGGATTTTGAGCGGGAGATGGATGCGTTGCCTCCCGTGAAAACTATACATTGTTATGATCATACCGTGAGTTATGACGCTATTCGGAAAGAATATGCTATCTCTCTTTTAAAATACTTTAACAAAAAAACCAAGAGACGGAGAAAAATCGAGCTTTTCAAAGATTATAGAGATTTTTTTAGAACCAGCAAAAGAATACAACACTTTGAAAAAGAGGTTTGCACAATTACAGGTGATAAAAAATCAACTGTAAACAGTGCGTTTGGTTTCATTGCGAACCCAAAACACGTTTTTCTAAAATGTGATATAGAAGGGGCAGAATATAATGTATCAGATCAAATTGTTGAAAATGCTTCAAAATGTTGTGGTATTGTTATTGAATTTCATGATCTTCATAACCGAGAAAACGACTTTGAATCTATTATGCAAGGACTGATGGAAACTCACTTGGTGGATCATATTCACGTTAATACACATTGCGAATTATCCGAAAGCGGTTTGCCGAGTGTAGTGGAGGTAAGTATGTCTCGAAAAGTTAGAAATTTGCACCAATCTGAAATTGGCGAGCTGAGCGGCCTTGCCCAGTCTTTAGTGGGAACAAGCCTTGATTTCCCAAATCACCCTGACCACGCAGATATCCAGCTGACCTATGGTTCATAGTGCCCGCATCAATTGTTATTAGGCTAGATAAACGATGCGATCCGCAGAAACTCAGAGCATAACGATTTGGATTGATGCTACTTTAGTATTGAGAGCCGGCACTGATACGGCTACAGGTATACCTCGTGTTGAGGCGGCCTTATGCAAATACGCACTTAAAAATAAAAATGTCGGATTGTTATACCTAAACAAAAAAATGCATCGTTACTCTATTTTAGATGATAAAATAGAAAAGTACTTAGTTTATTTGTTGACTGAGACCGAGACAAAAACGAACGATAAGTATATTAGAAGAGTTATTAATAATTTTAAATTCATATCTTTTCAATTATTTATTGATCGTACAAGAACAATCAAAAAAATTGCTAATACACTTTCTGGAAATAGCTCCTTATCGCATTACGCGTATATAATATTTTATCCGTTGGTTTTTATTATTTTTAATATTATTAAAATGTTTACAAATATTGAAATTAATTCAAAAATTGAATGCCCAACTAATGGTTCTATTATATTAACATCTTTTCACTCGAAGCGTCTTTCTTATTTGAAAAAGGCACTTGATGAATTTAACGGCACAGAAGCCCACGTCATTTATGATTTACTAACTGTATTGCAGCCGCAACTATTCAAAAAAAAACTTACAGAATCCGTTAATGGTTGGATGACTCGCGCGCTGAGAAATAATTCGCCAATTATTGCAATTTCCGAAACAGTGGCTGGAGAGGTTTCAGCTTGGAACGAACAAGACATTAAAGCAGTCCGAACATTGCCAATCAAAGCCTGCAAGTTGAGCGTTTCATTTGACGTTAGTTCAGATCAAGTCGAGCCGGTGACTTTGCTGCAAGGTAGAAATTTTGCAATGTTCGTGTCTTCCATCGATATTCGAAAAGGCCAAGACCATCTTGTGCGCGTATGGAAGTCTCTTTCTGAGCGAATAGATCGTGCCCTACTACCCGATCTCGTTTTGATTGGCAGAAAAGGTTCCGGATGGGATCAGCTTATGACTGAGCTTAACGGAACGGGCTTGTTGCGCGACAAAATCCATGTTTTGACAAATGTTGCTGATGCTCAATTGAGGTGGTGCTTTCAGCATGCATCTTTTTCACTTTTTCCATCTATCGCTGAAGGGTGGGGTTTGGGAATTTCTGAAGCGCTCGCCTATCAGGTTCCCGTTTTGCACTCTGACATTCCGGTATTTCATGAAGTATCGCAAGGCTTGATGCCATCTGCCGCACCGCGTGATATTGATGCGTGGGCAAACATTATTGAAGGGTTCATAAAGCACCCGGAACAATTGGCCGCTTTGCGAAACACAATAAAGCAGGAATATGTGCACGGTCACCCAGATGATTTTGCACGCTGTGTGTTTGCTTACCTGCACACTTTAACGTTGCGGACTTGATCAGTATTTGAAGTCACACCACCACCAATCCCTCATCCTTGATCTGCCGGATTGTCAGCGATGTTCTCACCGTATCAACATTGTCGGCGTTGGTCAGGCCGTCGATCACGAAGTCCTGAAAGCTCACCAAATCCGGCGCGACGCAGTGCAGCAAATAATCGGCTTCGCCTTGGATGGTCCACGCTTGGCGCACAAGCGGCCAAGTGGTGCACAGCGCGGCGAAGGCTTTGAGGGTGGCATCAGATTGATGTTTAAGCCCGACAAAACAAAAAGCGACAATGGATTGGCCAAGCGCAGGCGCGTTGAGCAATGCGCGATAGCCCTTGATCAATCCGGCCTCTTCGAGTTTTTTAACGCGGCGCAGGCATGGCGGCGCGGAAATGCCTACGATACTAGCCAAGTTCACATTCGTAATCCGGCCATGTGATTGCAGAGTTTTGAGTATTTTCCAGTCAATTGCATCAAGGTCGGCAGTTTTGACGGGCATGGATGCGGCACCTGAAGTTTGGAAGCGCTATTATCTGCCCTAAAGCAATGATTTAGCCAAGTGCGGTTGATTTATCTTTGGTGGCAGTCGTGTCTTTGGTGGCAGTCGTGATCAACCAACTGGAAAGTGCTTGCGCTGACGGTTTGTCTTGGCTGCGCGGCGAGACAACCAAATAAAATGCTTCTTTAGGCTGCACTACGGGAAACGGCAAAGCCACCAAACTACCCCGCATTATCAAATCTTGCGTATTGGAATTCCAGCCGAGCATCACGCCTTGGCCATCGAGTGCGGCTTGTGTCGCTTGAACATAATTTGTAAAATTGCGGCCACCTGCTTTGGGTTCGGGCAGACCAGCCAGCCGCAAATACCCACGCCAGCCAAGCCAGCTTTCATCGCCGGAGTTGACGTGGAGCAGCGGCGCTTTTGCCAAATCTATCTCGTCATCAGCGAGGCGCTCTGCCAAGGCCGCGCTGCAAACCGGCACGACAGTTTCCTCGGTCAATTTGATCACTTGGCCATCCGTCCACTGGCCAAGGCCATAGCGGATTGCCAAATCAACACCCGCGTTGAAGTTTGGCGTGCCTTGGCCGGTGGTCATAACGTTGACAGACAAATTGTCGTGGCTGCCATAAAATTCGGTCAAACGCGGCATGAGCCAATAGGTTGCCGTGCCAACCGAGCAAGCAATCGTAACAGATTGCTGAGAGACAGTGGTCAGGGAAGCGATCTCAGCCATGGCATTTGATATTGCGCCAAAGCCCTCGGTTACACCACGTTGCAAAATGCGTCCGGCGTCGGTTAGCGTTGGCGGCCGTGTTTTGCGGTCAAGCAGGCTAGCACCAATATAGGTTTCCAACGCTTTGATGGCTTGGCTAATTGCGGGCTGCGATACGTTCAATTCTTCGGCGGCGCGGCTGGGCCTGCCGGTGCGGATGACAGCCTCGAACACGGCAAACAAGCGGATTGGTGGCAGGCGATCTGGCAGCATCATAATCCGTCAGTTAAGTTATGCTTATAATTTACCGGCTTTTGATTTAATTTTCCAGTGGCTATCATAAGTGACGAAGTGACAGATAAACTGATTTGTAAATTTGATTTTGCGCTGAGGAAAACGAAAATGAATATCGCAATCGATACGTCCGTGGTTCGTCAAGACAAAGGGTTGAGTGTGCGGCTCGCTTCCGGCAAAACCGGTTACTTCAACGCCTATTGGTTGCGCGATAATTGCCCGACATCGTTTGACAGCCAAACCCGCGAGCGCACGTTTGACATTTTCCATTTGGATCAAGCGCCCGAAGCCAAGCAGGCCGAGCTGACCACAGATGGCTTGAAAGTTGTTTGGGATGATGGGCACCGCTCGATTTACTCCATGGACTTCCTTGAAAAATATGCTGATGGCGCGCGCCGCCACGACCCTGCCAATCTGCCGCGCCGTGCATGGTTTGGCGATCATTACGCCAACATCGCGAAATTTTCGCAGCCCCAATTGCTGGCCGATAAGGGTGAACTTAAAAACTGGATTGAGGCGCTGCTGGTGGAAGGCGTTTCGATCATAACGGATATGCCCGATAGCAATGAAGGCCTCACCGAAACGGTTAAGCTGATTGGCCATGTGCGCCCGACTTTCTTTGGCGAATTTTTTGACGTGAAAACCCACATCAAGCCAACCAATCTGGCCTACACCGCAAAGGCGCTGGAGATGCATACCGATACGCCGGCGGAAGATATGGCGCCGGGCATTCAGTTTCTGCATTGCCGCGCCAACAGTGTTGAGGGTGGTCAGAATTTGTTTTTGGATGGCATGGCGGTGGCCAATGATTTGCGCGACGAAGACCCGGAAGCTTTCCGTTTGCTCTCAGAAACTGATATCCCGTATTATTGTGAGCATGATACTTACGATATGCGTTCGCGCCAGCGCGTGATTGAGCTTGATGAACATGGCGTTGTCACCGGCGTTACCATCAGCCAGCATATGGCGGATATTTTTGATCTGCCGCAACAATTTCTCGACAGCTATTATCCGGCGTTCTGCAAATTCGGGCGTATGCTGCAATCGGATAAATACATGATGCGGTTCCGGCTCAACGCCACGGAATGCATCGTGTTTGACAATCACCGCATTGTGCATGGCCGCAGCGCTTACAGCGCGACAAGCGGCGACCGTTATTTGCGTGGTACTTATTCTGACCGTGGTGAAATGCGCAGCACTTACCGTTCACTAGTCAGCGAGGGCCGGTTCAAGTGACTGCCGACCTGAACTCGGCTGACGTTCAGGCGTTGCGCGTGGATTTGGCGGCGGCGTTTCGCATTTGCGCCGCTATGAATTGGCATGAATCTGTCGGCAACCATTTTAGCGCGGCGGTTTCGGCGGACGGCAAAAAGTTTCTGATGAACCCGAAATGGCGGCACTTCGGTTCAATTCGTGCCAGCGATTTATTGCTGCTGGATGCTGACGATACTAAGGTCATGAAACGACCCAACGCGCCGGATGCATCGGCGTGGACAATCCATGGCACAATCCACCGAAAGCGGCCCGAAGTGCGTGTATTGATCCATGCGCATCCGCCTTATGCGACCGCGCTTTCAACGCTTAAAGACCCGTCAATGAAACCGCTCGATAATAATACAGCGCGGTTTTACGGCGATCTTGCCATCGACACCGGCTTTGGCGGTATTGCCGATGAGGATGAGGAAGGGAACCGCTTGGCTGCTGCGCTCGGCAACCATTCATGCCTGCTCATGGGTAATCATGGTGTGTCTGTCAGTGGCGAAACCGTGGCTGAAGCGTTTGAGAAGCTATATTTCTTTGAAAAGGCATCGCAGACTTTGATGCTGGCCTATGCCAGCGGGCAGCCGCTCAATGTGTTGTCGCATGATGTTGCGCAAAAAACCGCCGAAGGTTGGCATGATTATCGTGGCATGGCGCCCGCGCATTTTGACTATTTGAAATCTCAGCTGGATAAAACCGACACATCGTGGCGGGAATAGTTTTCTGCGGGTAAGTCGCCTTAAAGGTCAGGCTTGCCTTGATTGTGGCGGGTGCCAGCGCA